>CAYFVX010000538.1:0-4001 GCA_964346425.1 uncultured Chloroflexaceae bacterium
AATCTCGCACAGCGGATTGAAGAGCTGAACAGCGAGAAATATGATGAAGAAATGTTCACGATGGTGCAGATGCCGATGGCCGAGTTGAAGATGTTGTATGAACAGAGAACTATTGAGCCAGCAGGAGAAGCAGTCTGATGAAAATTCTGCGCGGATACCCTGAGTATATGCTTGAGAGCATTGAGCAAGTGGAATCTACCCGCGAGGCACGGCTCAAGCAATCGTTCCCACCAATGAGTCTGGAAGAACGCACGACATTGCTCCATAAGTTTCATCCCGACTATAAAAGCGACCAGAAACGCACGATTGCCTTTGGACCGAGCAAGGGCATGATGGTCAATCATGAGTTGGCGAACCTGATTGAGGCACAGCCGCTCGTTTCGCCCGACCTTGACCTCTCGCACGTGGATTACAACGTGGACGTGTTGATCCTTGGCGGCGGTGGTGCTGGCACGGTTGCCGCGCTCTGGGCTGCCAAAGAAGGTATCCATCCGGGCAATATTCTTATCGCCACCAAACTGCGGCATGGCGACTCCAATTCTACTATGGCGCAGGGTGGTATCCAGGCGGCTGACCGGCCGGAAGATTCACCGCTTATCCATTATCTCGATGCGCTGGGTGGCGGACATTTTACCAACCAGCGTGACCTGGTACAGGCCCTGGTGATGGATGCACCACGCATTATTGACTGGCACCAGAACCTCGGCGTAATGTATGACAAAGATGACGAGGGCAATTTTATTGAAAATCCGGGCGGTGGCACCTCGCGCAAACGGTTGCACTCTTCCAAAGATTATACCGGCCTGGAGATTATGCGCGTCATTCGCGATGAAGCCCGCAATATTGGCATCCCGGTCGTCGAATTTTCCACCGCCATTGAGCTGCTGATGGATGACAAGGGGCAGGTTGCGGGGGCGGTGTTGTTCAATCTGGAAACGAAAGATTATCTGATTGTACGTGCCAAATCCACCATCCTGGCAACCGGTGGGTTCGGGCGGTTGCATGTGCAGGGCTTCCCCACTACCAACCACTATGGCGCGACGGCGGATGGTCTGGTGCTGGCCTATCGTGTCGGGGCAGAATTGATTGACCTGGATTCGGTGCAATACCATCCTACTGGCGCAGCCTATCCGCCGCAGATTGCGGGCCTGTTGATTACCGAGAAGGTACGTGGCCTGGGAGCCGCACCGGTGAATAAGAACGGCGACCTGTTCGTCTATCCGCTTGAGCCACGCGATGTGGAGTCTTCGGCGTTCATCCGCGAGTGTTACGAGCGAGAGATGGGCGTCCTCACGCCGTCAGGGTTGCGTGGGGTGTGGCTAGATTCGCCAATGGTGGATATGCTGAATGGTGAGGGCACCATCAAGAAGGCATTACCGGCTATGTGGCGTATGTACCAGCGGTTTGGTATTGATATGACCCGCGATCCTATCCTGGTCTTCCCCACACTGCACTATCAGAATGGTGGGGTGGTGATTGATGTCAATGGTGAGACGACCATACCAGGGCTGTTTGCTGGTGGTGAAGTTGGCGGTGGAGTCCATGGCAAGAACCGGCTGATGGGCAATTCGTTGCTCGACTTCAATGTGTTTGGGATGCGGGCTGGCATTTCCGCCGCACGCCACGCCAAGGAGACGACGATTGGTCAACTGACACTGGCACACACCGACCGCTATCGCCAGATGTTGCAGGAAGCCGGTGTGGAGACGGAGCGCACCGCACCGATGATTTTGCCAGAATATCGCGGCAAAGAAGCCATCGAACGGCATTTAGATATCGTTTTCTAACGGGGAAGAAAACGCAGAGACGCAGAGACGCGGAGAAGCAGAGCAAAGACGATTCGTTGCACCAGACGTTGAAATCATCCGTGTGCATCTGTATGTATCTGTAGTGAAAGGCAGGCATTATCCGAACCTGGTACAACAGAGGTTTCTCACGAGGTTGCGGAAGAAGGGTGAGCATATGATTATTGTAAATGAGGACTGGTGCAAGGGCTGCTTTCTCTGCATAGCGAATTGTCCCAGGGAAGCCTTGCAACTCGCGGAACGTTTCAACCGTCGCGGCATCCATCCGCCGGAGATGGTGGATAATGATACGTGCAATAACTGCCGTATGTGTGAGTTGGTCTGCCCAGATTTTGCTATCACAGTCGTTGAAGGCGAAGTGGTGATGGTTGAGTAGCAATGCTCTCACGTGAAAGAGCGAGAAAAAACCGCAAAGGACGCAGGGAACGCAAAGGTCCGGGCAAAGGTCGTCCGGACAGGGGCGTATTTCCATGCTATAGAGTAAGAACAAGGAGAGAGAAGATACGCGGTAGTCTTTGCACATTGGCAAACGGTTGTTGCGCAGTACTACCATTGAGAGGTTATGCATGATTGAAAAACCACAGCACATTGACCCCGCCCTGGCTCGCAAGGCTCTGGGCAAGAAAGTACATTTTATCCACGGCGATATGGCGTGTGCCTATGGCGCACTGCTGGCGGGGTGTGATTTTTTCGCTGGCTATCCTATTACCCCGGCAACCGAGATTGCCGAGGGGATGGCAAGCTTGCTGCCCAAAGTTGGCGGGCGGTATATCCAGATGGAAGACGAAATCGCCAGTATGGGGGCGATCATTGGCGCAAGCTGGACTGGTGCCAAAACGATGACCGCCACGTCTGGCCCTGGCTTCTCGCTGATGCAAGAAAATCTTGGCTATGCGGTTATGAGCGAGACGCCCTGTGTTGTCGTCAATGTCCAGCGTTCTGGCCCTTCAACCGGCCAACCGACCCTGCCAGCCCAGGGCGATATGATGCAGGCACGCTGGGGCACGCATGGCGACCACGAGATTATTATGCTCTACCCCTACTCGGTGCAAGAATCAATGGAAATGACCATTACTGCGTTTAATCTGGCTGAGCAGTTCCGGACCCCTGTGCTGGTCTTTATTGATGCAGAAATCGGCCATATGCAAGAGAAGGTGGTCATACCTGAGATTGAAGAGGTGGAGCAGAAATATCGCACGATGGTATCCGTGAGCAAAGAGGAGTACGTGCCCTTCAAGACAGGGGGGGATGGCAAAGACCCACTGGTGCCTGAATTTGCACCGTTTGGCTCTGGCTATCCAACCTATGTGACCGGGCTGACGCACAATGAAGAAGGGTTGCCACGCACGAATAGCTCAGAAATCCATACCAATCTGGTGCATCGGCTCTCCCAGAAAATCCTGGACAACCAGGATGCCTGCACCTTCTATGAAGAGTTGTATGCGGACGATTGCGAGGTTGCGCTGGTGACGTATGGTATCAGTGCTAGAGGGTGTATAGACGCTCTTGATGAAGCTCGCAATCGTGGTATCAAAGTGGGGATGCTGCGTCTCATCACCATCTGGCCCTTCCCGGAGCAGGTCATCGTCCGCTGGGCCGAGCGAGTACATACCATGATCGTGCCAGAGATGAACATGGGGCAAATTATTCATCCTATCAAAGAGGCGGTGGCGGGCAAATGCCAGGTGCAGGCACTGTCCAAGATTGGTGGCGAAATCCATACACCGGAAGAAGTTTTACAAGCATTGGAGGGGTTGTTGTATGAGTAACATAACAGATGCCAAAAGCCTGCGCGAGAAATATTTGCGCAAGAGTATGTTCCCGACCATTTTTTGCGATGGGTGCGGTATTGGGAATGTGTTGCAATATACGTTGTGGGCGATTGAAGAAGTGGGGCTGGACCTCGAGAAGACGGTGTTCGTGTCAGGCATCGGGTGCTCTTCTCGCTTACCGGGCTATATTGAGGCGGATGGTCTACACACCACGCACGGGCGTGCGATGGCGTTTGCGACCGGCGTGAAAGTGGCCCGCCCCGATTTGAATGTGGTTATTTTTACCGGGGATGGTGATTGCTCCGGCATCGGCGGCAACCACTTCATCCATGCGATCCGCCGCAATATGGATTTTACTGTTATCGCCGTCAACAGGGGTGTGCGGGCTGCATGGTGACGTAGGCTGAAAGGTATATGACGGAGT
>CAYFVX010000539.1:0-3996 GCA_964346425.1 uncultured Chloroflexaceae bacterium
CCAAAAAACCACAACACCAGAGCTACTTCCGCGTGAGCGGAAAAACATCTGTCACACCCAGGTCATGAGGACTCTGATGGTAAAGTAGGGGTTTGGGTTATAAGGCAGGGGTTTGGCCGGACTTTACCATCAGAGTCCATGAGACAATGAGGAGTATATGCAGTTTCGTAAGGCAACGATACGGGATCTGGCACTGTTGGTACGGTTCAATCTGGCGTTGATTGAAGATGAAGGGCAACAAAACCAGTTGTCGCTGGTCGCGCTTGAAGGACGCTTGCGCTCATGGTTGCGGCAGGGCTATCGGGCTATTGTGTTTGAAGAACAGCTGATACCTGTCGGATATGTGCTTTATCGCCAGGAAGATACGCTTGTGTATGTGCGGCATTTTTTTATAGACCGTCCCTACCGGCGACAGGGACGGGGACGCCAGGCAATGGAAGCCCTGCTTGCAGAGGTCTGGCCGCCCGATAGGCGCATCATGCTGGATGTGCTCTATGCAAATGAGAGTGGGTATGCGTTCTGGAAATCATTGGGTTTTGCGGAGTATGCGGTGACGTTGACATTACGAGGATGACAACCACGAAGCATATGCGCAAAAAACCTCCCCCCATATTCGATAAAAAAAGCTTCGGGAATACCTTCCAAGATATGGTATACTTAGCAAAAAGTCTTTTTTACAATCTATACATCAAGAAGAAAGGGGTGTCTGGAGATGAAAGATGAGTAGTGAGTCGATCAAAATTTTGCTGATTGAAGAGGACTCGACGTACATCTCCTGTCTGCGGGAACCATTGCAAGAAGCCGAACATTCTTTCCCCTATTTTACTCTGGTGCATGTCAATAGCCTGGAGCAAGCATTTGCAAGTCTGGCGGAAGCAGATATAGATATTATTCTTTTGGATCTGTGTCTGCCGGATGCTCAGGGAATACAGGCATTGCAACAGGTGCGCGAGCGTGTTCCAGACATACCGATAGTGGTCTTGACAGATGGAGATGAACAGGAGGCTGCGTATGCATTGCAGCATGGAGCACAGGATTACCTCATCAAAGAACGGTTGTGGAGTGACTCACTGGTGCATGCATTGTTGTGTTCGATTGAACGACACGATATCTGGGGAATGTTGCAGTATTATTCACAGGAAGTACGGGTGCGTGAATCACATTTTCAATTATTGATAAATAAAAATCCTGATGGTGTCGTCGTGGTAGATGTGAATGGCATTGTGCGTTTTGTCAATCCATCGGCTGAAACATTATTTGGGCATACAGCAGAAGAATTACATGGTGAACTTTTTGGGTTTCCCATCATTGCGGGTGAAGCAACAGAGATAGATGTTTTTCAGAAAGGGTCTGAGGCGCAGCGAATTGCTGAAATGCGCGTGGTAGAAACCGAGTGGGAAGGTGAATTTGCCTATCTTATCTCTATTCGTGATGTCACTGATCGGAAAAATCTGGAAGAATCTTTACGAGAATCAGAAGAATTTAATCGTTTGATATTGGATTCTATTGATGAACACGTTATTGTGATAGATAAACAGGGAATTGTGGTTTCGGTCAACAATTGGAAAAGTACAAACCGCAATCACAAAGCTCTTCTGGACAACAATTTTCGGGTAGGTGCCAATTATTATGAGATATGTCGGCGGGTTTTTGGCGAGTCTTCGCAGATGTCCAGAGGTATTTCGGCAGTATTCAACCACGAAAGTGAAACATTCAACAGCGAGGTCCGTCTGTATCTGTCAGGAGAAGAGTTCTGGTTTCATGTCTGCGCATTGCCGTTGAGAGGGATTAAGCAAAACTATGTAGTCGTCTCGTTGCATGACGTCACTGAGCGAAAACGTATTGCCTGGGCAGAAGCAGAGGCACGCTCCAACGCCGAGCGTGTGAAAGAGCAAGAGCGAGAAATACGGGGGCTTCTCCAGCTTTCGAGTTCGCCCACCAGCGTCACGGCTGGTTTGTTTGGGTCGCAACCGCTGCGCGAGAGTGGACCACTGGTGTTTGGTGAACTGACGCGTCAGTATGGCTCCTTGATAGAGAAGGCTATGGAGCAACGTGCCTACAAAGTGGACTATAGTCTATCCGAAGACCTTCGTGCGATGGCAGAACGATTAGGCTTCTTGAGGGCCGGACCGCGGGATGTGGTAGAAATTCATAGTACGGTTTTGCAGCAAAAAAGCAGTGGGGTCAATCCCCTGAAAGCGCAGGCTTATACGGAAGAGGGTCGGTTGTTGGTGCTCGAACTTATGGGGCATCTGGTCGCGTATTACCGTAACTATTCTCTGGGTATGAGCAAGACTTTTACGCCACAACCCTCAGCTTGAAATATTCGCAGAAGATGTTAGGAGAAAGAACAGGAATATGAACAAATTTTTGCTCAAGTTATATGTTACTGGTGATACTCCTCGGGCTGAACGTGCTATCTCAAATCTGCGCCAGATATGTGAGCAAGAGTTGCCCGGTCAGTATGAACTGGTCATTGTTGATGTTCTGGAAAATCCGCAAGTCGCGGAAGAGGAGAAAATAATGGTGACTCCAACACTGGTTCGGGAACTCCCCCCACCAAGACGACGTATTATTGGCGATTTGACGGATACAGCAAGAGTATTACTCGGATTGAATTTACACTACTCTACTGAACATCAAGGAGAAGAAATATGAGTCGGGAGCAGAAACATCTCTTTATCGAAAAATTAGAAACTGGCATTCCAGGGTTTGATCATATTTCCAATGGGGGGTTGCCCAAATTTCGCACGACCCTTGTGGCTGGCACAGCCGGCAGTGCCAAAACGGTGCTGGCAACGCAATTTCTCGCTGAGGGTATTGAGCGCGGGGAAAGCGGGGTTTTTGTAACATTTGAAGAGACACCAGATGCCATCCGACGCAATATGCTTGGGTTTTCCTGGGATATTGTCTCCTGGGAAAAAGAAGGCCGCTGGGTCTTTGTTGATGCTTCCCGACAACCTGGTGAAGATCCTATCGTGACGGGTGATTATGACCTGGGGGCGTTGCTTGCGCGTATTGAAAATGCGGTGCAGCAGGTCAAGGCGCATCGTGTTTCGATGGATTCGCTCGGGGCTATTTTTGGCCAGTTATCGGATAGTTCCACCGTGCGCAATGAGCTGTTTCGTATTGCTTCTGCATTGCGGCGCATTGGCGTGACAGCAGTGATGACCGCCGAGCGCACGGAAGAATATGGTGAGATTGCTCGTTTTGGCGTCGAAGAGTTTGTGGCTGATAATGTCATTATTTTGCGGAATGTGCTGGAAGAAGAAAAACGTCGTCGCACGATAGAAATTTTGAAGTTCAGAGGCACAAATCATCAGAAAGGGGAATTTCCATTTACGGTTATTCCTGAGCAGGGTATTGTTGTTATTCCGCTTTCTGCCATCGGGCTGGAGCAGAAATCCTCCGATGTACGCATTACCTCCGGCATTGAAGAACTGGACCGCATGTGTGGCGGAGGGTTTTTCCGCGATTCTGTTTTGCTCGTCTCTGGAGCCACTGGTACGGGGAAGACGCTCATGGCAACTTTGTTTATGGCCTCCGGTGCCAACCTGGGCGAACGCAGTTTGTTGTTTGCATTTGAAGAAAGTCGCGACCAGTTATTCCGCAACGCAACCGGCTGGGGGATTGACTTTGAGGAGATGGAACGCCAGGGGATGCTCAAAGTCATGTGTAATTACCCGGAGTCAGCCGGTCTGGAAGACCAGTTGATTGCAATGAAAAGTGCTATTGAGGAATTTCAACCCAAGCGTGTAGCGATAGACAGCCTCTCAGCACTGGAGCGAGTCTCAACTATCCGTGGCTTTCGCGAGTTTGTCATCGGGTTGACCTCCTTTATCAAGCATAAAGAGACGGCTGGCCTGTATACCTCAACCACGCCTACGTTGCTTGGTGGAACGTCCATCACCGAAGCGCACATCTCGACGATTACCGACTCGATTATCCTGTTGCGCTATGTGGAGCTGTATGGTGAGATGCGTCGTGGCCTGACCG
>CAYFVX010000540.1:0-3987 GCA_964346425.1 uncultured Chloroflexaceae bacterium
GCACAGGCTGATGTCGCCACCCTCATCGGGGGGTTGGAGGTAGCCGCAGGCGGGGCAGAGCAGGATACTGCGCGTCAGCACATCCTCGCTACCGACGGGCAAGATCACGCGGCTGATAGTATAACGTGAGCCTTCGTGATACACAATCGCCCGCGGACCAAACTCCGAGATAGCCAGAAAGCGTGGGCGAGAGAGGAAATTATCCCGCTCCTGCTGGCGGACGCGGCGGGCAGGAATATAGGCCGAAAGCGGCAACCGCGGGAAGCTATAGCCCGGCAAAAAACCCTCGCTGGCAAAGTAGCGGTAGCTGTAGAAATCCGACTGGCTGATGGAGCGCACTTCGGTTAGCAGACGCAGTTGCTCTTCTGCCTCGCGGCGCAGCCGACTGGCCTGCTTCTTGTCCTCCGCACTGCGTGAGGCGTCACGGATGATGCGGTCCTGCGCGGCTGCCTGGGCCAGGGCTGCACGATAGAGCGTGCGCCAGCGATGGCACGCGCGGTCAAACGCGCTGACACAGCCATCCAGCACCTGCGCCAGCCACTCCGTGTGATACCAGTCGGATCGGGCAACCTCGTGCTGGATCGTTGCCAGCACATGTTCGGCGCGTTGCTGGGCCTGCCGGCGTGCCTGAACAGACGAAATCTGCGCATGCACCGTGTCGAGCAGCGCAAGCGATGGGCGCTCCCCCGACACATCGAGAATATCCTTGAGTGAATCCCCCAGCGGAATGCCCACTTCAGCCAACCAGATGGCGGAGATATGCGAGCGCACCAGGTCTTCGTTTGCCAGATCGAGGCGTGGCGTCGCCACCGCGCCTGCTACCATCTCATGCGGACGGCGGAAGAAATACTGGTCGTGCGAACTGCCGATGGCACAGTAGGAAAAGACCAGCGCGGGTTGCCCGCTGCGGCCTGCCCGTCCGCTCCGTTGCGCGTAGTTGGCCGGCGTGGGCGGGATATTGCGCATATTCACCACGTTCAATTGGGCAATGTCAATGCCCAGTTCCATTGTGGGTGAGCAATAGAGGATCGGCAGGTCAGCACGACGAAACCGTTCTTCGCGCTGTTCGCGTTCATCATAGGGGACCTGCGCGGTGTGCTCACGGGCTTCCAGCCCCAGCGTTTTCTCGGCAATCGTGGTGTAGAACGCCACAAAGAAGGGGTTGGTACGTCCACCGGCTTCGGGGGCATTCGGCACGCGGATCGGGTCATGGAAAGCACGGCTCCCATCATCGGCCATCCAGAGCAGCGCGGCGGCAGGAAGCTGGTAACCAGGGTCATCATCCACTTCGCTGGTCGAGCTTTGTTGCGTCACCTGTTCCACCAGTCCGCCCACTTCCAGCGCGATAAGTATCTGACGAATAATGTCCCCGGTTTCATCGCGGCTGATGGGATGTTCGGTATAGTCGGGAAAGGTGGATGCGCGGCGCAGATATTGCCCGAAGCCGCCATAGGCCGAGAGATACACATTGCCGCCATAGTCCTTCCCCGGTGATTTGGAGGCTGGTCGGGGGTAGAGCACCGCCGCGTGGTCAAGCGTCTCTTTGTCATCCAGCGACCAGGGATCACGAAGATACTGGCTGCTCTGCTGCTGGATGGTCTCCTGATAGCGTGGAGTGAGATAATCCACGCGGATCGCCAGTTCGCGCCGCATATAGTCAAGCAACACCTTTGCGATTTGCTGCCGTGTCGTGGAGTTGGCCGTGACCAGCGCGGGATGGCACGCCTGCCAGAGATCTTCTGCCGCGCACACCTCATCCAGCGATCGGTAGACAATCTGCAAGAGACCACATTGTTCCAGGTTGGGCGAGGTAATACGCCAGCCGCGCCGCAGGTCGCGATAGAGCCGATAGCCGAGCACATCGCGCAATGCTCGCTGCGCATCAGCCAGTTGGCGGAAGCGCAAATCATCGCGCCCGGTATAGATCTGCAACGGGAGATTGAGCGCATCAAACACCCGTTGCGTCAGATGCTCGTGGCTGATACCGGCTTCGCCGGCATCGCGGACGGCACGGTAGAGCGCGGCACGCAGCAAGCCAATTTCGATAAAATCGTTGAAATGGCCCGCCTGCAACGAGGCATCCTGGCGGTTGTCGGTGAAGCTCAGTAGCTTGCGGGCAGTGGCAGCAAGATTGCTCTCGTGCAGCCGCCGCACCGCCGACAGGCTCAGGATGGTGGTCGCGGTACTGCGCCCTTCTGAGCCAAGCGTGGAGAGCTTGGCAAAATCGGATGACTGGCGCGGGTCGTAGGCGACACCACAGTGCAGACAGAAGCGGAACTGGCCCGGCAGGTAGGAGCAGCGCACTCCCTGCGGTGATTCAACCCCATCGCTGCCGACGGTGATGGCGTGCGGCAGATGGGGACGGCGATTTTTGCGCACGCGCCATGTTCCGCGGTACTCTTCTAGCCAATCTTCCGGCAATCGCTCGATCATCTCCGCCTCATGGTCCGGGAAGGGATCGTCGCGGTTGAGATAGAGAAAGCCGATGGCACTCTCGCCATCACTGAACTGGTCCGTCAGGTCACGCGGCACGAAGAAACGAGTATCCTGCTGTGTGTCGCGCAGCATGCGAACGCTATAATACTCCTGCCCACACTCGCGACAGAAGACCAGCGGCAACAAAACTTGCGAACGGTCGCCAGGCCGATAGCGTTGCCCGTGCAGCGTGATGTAGCGGTCCTGTTCAGACTGCACCGTGGCGTAGACCGTATCGCCGCGGCTGATAAACTGGTGCAAGCGGAAAGCAAAGGGCGGAAAGCCGGTGCGTATATCTGGCTCACACGCATAGCTTGCCAGCAAGACGCGCTTGATCTGCTCGCTACACAGCGGCTCAGGCACGCCCGTCAACTCGTGCAATTGCCGGGCTGCTCCATGTGGGCCAGTGATGCTGGTCGGCGCACTGCGCACCAGTCGTCCGCTCACAGAATCGCTCCTCACGCCAAAAGTGGTTTCGATCCAGGTAGCAAGCGGGTCATTGATAAACTCGGCAAACTCCGTGGGCGGCTCGCTCTGCGTCTGCTGCAAGTGCTCGCGCAGGTCTTGCAAAAAGTGTGGGTCCGCGGGGGAACGGTCGGGCGTCACGCGCTGCAATGTTTCGCCGATGACATGCGCGGGTTTGACCTCCGCACCAAACAACTGCGAGGCTACCCGTGCAACCTCGGCCTGCTGCTCATCATAGCTCCCCGGTCCAGCCAGCGTTGCCGAGGTGCCCACGCATTGCAGAAAATCAGGGGCCATGCGGTTGCGGGTACGGCGCACCAACAACGCAACATCCGCCCCCTGCCGTCCGCGATAGGTATGCAACTCATCCAGCACCAGGAAGCACAACCCACGGGCGGCTTCCACCAGCGGTTGCTCGGAGGGGCGGGTGAGCATCAATTCGAGCATTACAAAATTGGTCAGCAAAATATCGGGCGGATGCTGGATGACCTCATTCTTGACCGCGGCGGATTCCTGGCCGGTATAGCGGCGGAAAGTGACGGGGTGCCCATCTTCAGGGTAGCCATGCAACAGAAACTTTTCCAGCTCCCCATACTGGCTGTTTGCCAGTGCGTTCATGGGGTAGACAATAATCGCCTTGATGCCTTCTCCCGATCCGTTGCGGAGCACATAGTCCACAATCGGCACGATATAGGAGAGGCTTTTGCCAGAGCCAGTCCCCGTCGTCAACACATAGTTGTGGCCGCCGCGGGCAATCTGGATCGCGTCACGCTGATGGACGTGCAAGCGCAGCGGCATCCCCGTTCCCACCTGGGCACCAGGGGCTTTATCCTTGCGAAAAATGCGGGAACACTCCGCGTGCAGAGTGCCATCTTTGACCAGGTCGTCAATCCACGCGCCTGGCTTGAAGGAAGGATTGAGCTGGATCAGCGGGTCAGGCCAGAGCAACCCTTCCTGCATCTCCTGCTCAACCCGCGCACGGATAGCCGCATCGCGGATCTGGATAAAGCTCCTGATGTAGTTCTGATAATCGCCGGTAAGCTGGTC
>CAYFVX010000541.1:0-3971 GCA_964346425.1 uncultured Chloroflexaceae bacterium
TGGCAGGGGCCGGGCGTTGGTTTCCTGTATGACGCCGAGCAATACATCCTGGCTGGCATCCTCGGTGTTTTCTATTTCCTGGCAAAGTCCTACTTCTTCTTCTTTGTGATGGTCTGGGTCCGTGGAGCATTCCCGCGGTTGCGCATTGATCAGTTGATGGGCTTTGGCTGGAAATTTCTTATTCCACTCTCGCTGGTTAATATTGTCAGTGCCTCGCTGTGGGTCGCCTTTACCCGCTGGGGTGCGGAACAAGGCATGGCCTTTATGGAGCCGCTGGGAGACTGGGGACGCTGGGGCGTCGCTTTTGGTGTGACGCTGGTTATCAATGTTGCTGCTTACCTGATTATTGTGCGTATCAATCGTTCTGGTGGCAGAAGTATGGAGCAACTGGTGGAAGATCAAACATTTGGAGCCGTCACGCTACCGTAAGATGGTTATGCTTTGGGGGAATAGTCCATGCCGCAGACAATCATTCAAATAACCTTCGGCGTCATTGCTGTGCTCATTCTTGGCTCCGCCCTGCTGGTGGTTTCAACCAGAGATATTATCCATTCAGCTCTCTGGTTGATAAGCTCATTCTTTGGCGTGGGTGCGCTCTATTTGCTGCTTGAAGCGGAGTTTATCGCCATCGTGCAGGTGCTCGTGTATGTGGGGGCTATCTCCATACTCGTGCTGTTTGCTATCATGTTGACGCGCCATCTTGGCGTTGAGAAGGAGCGACAACTCTACAAACACTGGTGGCTTGGTTTTGTCTCTGCGGCCGGTATCCTGTTTGTCATGGTAACGACGATTATCGGTCATGACTGGAACATCGAACCGTCTGCATCGCCGTCCGCTACCGCCGAAGAAACCGCGCCAGCAGTCGCCACCACAGTTGATCTGGGGACGGCGTTTATGCAAGAATATCTGTTGCCGTTTGAAGTGGCGTCTATTGTTCTGCTGGTTGCGTTGATCGGGGCTGTTGTTATTGCGTTTGAAGAGCGTGCTACTCGTCGCCGCGTTTTGACGCTGGCTGAAGAAGTGACACTCCGCAAAAAACAGCAGCAAAAGCAACCAGAAACAAGTCAGGAAGAAGCATCTGGAGCAGCGATGAAAAGTGATGGGTGATGGGTGATACCAATGGGGAAGAAGCCCGCAAACAGTAGACCATACGAGACGAAAGGCAGAAACAAGAACCAATGTTAGATGCAGTCCCATTAAGCTGGGTGTTAATACTTGCGGCGGCTCTCTTTTGTGTTGGTCTGTTTGGAGCACTCTCTCGTCGCAATGCCATTGGCATTCTCATGGGCATTGAGCTGATGCTCAACTCGGTCAACATCAACCTGATAGCTTTCTGGCGTTATTTCGAACCGCAACTTGTCAGCGGGCAAATGTTTGCTGTGATTATTATTACCGTTGCGGCCGCCGAAGCCGCGGTGGGTCTTGCAATGATTATTGCCATTTATCGTTCCTGGCAAACGATATACGTCGAGGATATCGATTCGTTGAAGGGCTAGGAGAGACGAGGAGAGAGTGGACAGTGGGTGGTAGTGGGTAGGAGACAATCAATCGCTGAGGTTGCAACGAATGCACCAGATGTCTCTGGTGCCTGTCCGCGGTCTATTCTATTGTCGCGTTTTGAGCAGGGTAGAGTCTGACAGGGGGTAAAGGAGCATGGCGTTTTTTCTGCAATACGCGTGGGTGATACCCGTTTTGCCGCTGCTTGGCTTTGCGATTATCTCGCTGACGCCAATCCGCAAAAGTAAACAGGCGAGTGGTTGGCTTGCCATCGGTCTGATGGGGGTGGCTGTGGTCATGGCCCTCGGATTGCTGGCAGGGATGGCGCAGGGTTTGAGCTATATTGCGACACCTGCCGCTACGGTGTCTGAGCATGCAACCACCAGCGAAGAAGACACGCATGCCATGCCTGCGGAAGAAGAAACGCATGGTGAAGAAGCAGGCGCACACGGTGAAGAAGAAACGCATGGTGAAGAAGCAGGCGCACACGGTGAAGAAGGTCATTCCACCACGTTTGCCTTCCCCGAAGCCAGCGTCGTGCAACGCTTTGACTGGGCACCCACGGGCAGCACCAGTTTCCAGATGGGTGTCTACATTGACCCCATTGCTGCCATTACGCTCGTGATGGTGACGATTACTTCGTTCTGCATTCATCTCTTTTCGATGGGGTATATGGTAGCCCACCCCCGTCAGTCACGCTTCTTCTCCTTTATTTCGCTCTTCACCGCCGGCATGCTTGGTATGGTGCTGGCCGACAATCTGCTGATGTTCTTCATCTTCTGGGAGATTATGGGCCTCTGTTCCTACCTGCTCATCGGCTTCTTGTTTGAACGTCCACAGGCATACCGTGCTGGCAATAAAGCCTTTATTACCACGCGTATCGGCGACGTATTGATGATGGTCGGGATGGTCTACCTGTATACGCAGGCTGGCAGTCTGGCGTTTGGTATGCAGGATGGGCAGATTTTCAATCCGGAATTTCTGACCCGCCTCGGCGAGGGTACCAATATCCTGGGCATGAGCCATGCCACCACGATTGCGTTGCTACTGTTTGCTGGCACGGTGGGCAAATCGGCACAGTTTCCGCTGCATGTCTGGCTGCCAGACGCAATGGAAGGTCCTACCCCCGTTTCCGCACTTATTCACGCGGCAACGATGGTCTCGGCTGGTGTCTTCCTGGTCGGGCGTACCTACCCGATATTTACCGCCGGCGACGGAACCGCTCTGCTGGTCGTTTCTATCATCGGCGCGTTCACGGCCCTGTTTGCTGCCAGCATCGCCGTGGCACAGTTTGACATCAAGCGCATCCTGGCGTTCTCCACGCTCTCGCAACTGGGCTTTATGGTTGCCGCGCTGGGTATAGGCGGCTGGGTAGCGGGGATGTTTCATATGCTGACCCACGCTTTCTTCAAAGCTCTGCTCTTCCTGGGCAGCGGCTCAATTATCCACGCGATTGAAGAGACGGAAGCAATAGAAGAAATCCATCACGAAGATGAATATGCGGCCCAACAAACCGCGCAGGATATTCGCAACATGGGCGAAATCAAAAAGTTCATGCCCTGGACTTTCTGGACCTACACCATGGGCTACCTTGCGCTGGCTGGCATTGTTCCCTTTGCCGGCTTCTGGAGCAAGGATGAAATTCTTGCCGATGCCCAACTGCATGGGCATATGGTTGTGTATGGCGTGCTGGCAGTCGCTGCGTTCCTGACGGCATTCTATATGACCCGCCAGTGGCGCACCGTCTTCTTTGGCACCTACCGTGGTGAGAAGCCACTGGTGTTTGAAAACACAGAACCGTCGCCAGTTGCCCATCATCATCACCACGATGCGCATGGACATGGCGAAGCGCATGGGCACGGCCACGGCCACCACGCGCCGAAAAAACCGCACGAAAGTCCCTGGACGATTGTCGCGCCGCTGGCTATCCTGGCGTTCTTTGCCGTCACCGGTGGGTTTATCAACCTGCCATTTTCGATGCCCGGCGGTCACTGGTTGAGCCATTTTCTGGGGCAGGCCCCCGCGCAATTTAACCCCATGGTTGCTGGCATTTCGCTGGTCGTCGCGCTGGTGGGGATTGCGGCTGGCTGGTTTCTCTATGATACTGCGTTCAAGACCGCGCGGGATACCGACCCGTTGCAGAAACGGCTCCCTGGCTTCACCATTCTCAATAACAAATACTACATTGACGAACTCTACGCGCTGACTGTGCGTGCCCTGACCTATGCC
The DNA here is from genome assembly GCA_964346425.1 of uncultured Chloroflexaceae bacterium. Lineage (GTDB taxonomy): Bacteria > Chloroflexota > Chloroflexia > Chloroflexales > Chloroflexaceae > JAAUSY01. Next base: position 3,727 of record CAYFVX010000541.1, read on the forward strand.
CTCGCATACATGTGGAGCTGGATTGACCGCAACATTTTCGACCGCATCATTAACGGGGTGGGACACCTGACGCTGTTTATTTCGCGGATAAATTTCATTGTAGACGACACCCTGCTCAACGATGGCCCTGACAATCTGGCGAATGGAACCGTCACAACCGGCAAAGGGGTGCGTCAGGTCCAAACGGGGCAGGCGCAGGATTACGTGGGCTTGATTTTTGCCGGCGTGCTGGTGCTGGCGTTGAT
>CAYFVX010000542.1:0-3970 GCA_964346425.1 uncultured Chloroflexaceae bacterium
GACGATCGTCGAGGACTATGTCCATCATAATCTGACCAAGACCGCGAGCCTGATAAAATGCGCTGCAAGATGCGGTAGAAGATGTAGGTATTGTGGAAGCCGCGCCGCCGATTGCGGTTGTTTCCACGAAAGATGATAACCTCCACGCCATCGCGCTGGCAAATGTCGCAGGGGCAGGTCTTCCAGGGAGCCGCTTCCAGCGTGCGGCGCATCAGCGGGCGGATGCTGGCACGGTTGTCGGTAATGAGCTGGTCATAGGCTTCGAGCACGTCCAGTGTCGCTTCCACAGACCGTTTGCCGCGGTCAAACTCCCGCATGGCTTGCAGACAGTCGGCTTCATAGCGGGCGACCTGCTCCATTGTGGCACGGCCCTCGCTCACAATACGCTTGGCACGAAAACTTTTGCCTGCTTCGGGTATACGGATAGCCGCGTACATTTCTCCGCTGGCAACCAGGTAGTTTTGCCCCGCGCCCATCCACGCCCGCCGCAGGAAGGAAGCACTATCTACCGAATGCACACCCAGGCGCACAAACTCGTTCAACGCCCGCAACCGTGCCAGCCCAAAGAGATGGATGCGCACCCGTTCTGGTACCACCGCATGCACGGCCTGCAAGATACGCAGCACATCGGGGGTAGAGGTGCGTACCAGTCCCCCCAGGCCAATGTAGTCATAGCCCATCGCCACGCATTGCCGTGCCCCCTCTGCATAGCTCTGCGGGTCCCAGCCCTGCACTGCACCGATGGGAACCCAGGAGAGACCACGCTGGCGATGTTCGCGCAGAAACTCTTCCGCATTGTGGATGGTCAGGTCGTAGCGAAACTGCTTTTGCTGCTCGGTGCCGCGCACAATCAGGTGGTCTATCGAGACCCCATAGTCGAAGTCCAGCCGGGTGTAGTAATCGAGAATCTCGGCAGTGGTGTAGGGCGGCTTCTGCTCTTTGATGTAGCCAAAAGCTCCACAGTCACCCATGATGGGAAACGCACGCGGGAGCCGCAGGTAGCGATGCACACCCAGGCGGTTGATGCGCTCTTTTTTCTTCTTGCTCTTCTCCGCCACGATTTTCGATATCAGGATGCCGTCATAGTTTGGTTCGCGGTAGAGTTGATGTGCGAAGACTTCGTTCGACCAGTCGCCGCTGCCGCCAGAGTGGATATCCTGCGCGAAATCGTAGTCGGGGTCTACCAGATCATCCCATTCGGGGATGAAGTAGCGAAAGGTCTGGCGATGCGGCTTTTGCTGCCAGGATGCGGGGAGGTCAATCACCTGGTCTACGCGCGGATTGGCGCGGGAGGGTTGGCGGGAGGGTTTGGAGAGCGAGGGAACGCTCTCCGCCAGGGCAAGGATGTCGGTGTCGGGCTGGCGCAGTTGCTCGATGAGCACCGGGCTGCTGGTCATCTTTTGCAGCAGGCGACCGCTTATTTCCCCCTTCAGCCCGACAAGGCCACAGGAGAACCGTTTTGATTCCTGGTTGGTCAGCGGGATAGTGCGCACGTTCTCCAGCGCAGGTAGCCGTTTTGCCATGCGGGTGCCACAGAACACCAGCGTTGTTCCACCGGGTTTGACCGTTTCGTCGAGCGCACAGGCTTCCAGGTAGCTATCGCCCAGCAGCAGCATGCCCAGGTCATAGGGCTGTGCCAGCAGGCAGCGCATGTCGGTCGGGACGTTGAGGCGGGTTGCCCAGTCGCGCAGGGCAGTTTTTTTCATGCCCTGGAAGGTACACTCGTAGGGAGCCAGTCGCCGGTCGTGGCGCACCAGGCCGTAGCCAGCGGAGAGCACCCACAGGTCGAGCGTGATGTCTGCACGCTGCGTCTGGATGTGATTGCGCAACGTGCGAACGCCGCGCATCAACCGCACGTGCTGCTCGCCGGTATAGAGGTCTTCCGCGCGGGTCAGCAGATGGGCAATCTGCTGCTCACGTTGCGCCAGATGGTCTGCGCCCTGCTGAAAGTCGTGCAGGGCAAGTTGCTGCTCGTCGTTGTGGCACTTCTCGCCGGTACATGATGTGATAATAAGGATATGCATGGTTTGGTTTGTCAGGTTGGTATGGGTGATGGTTCAACGAACAGGTGCAATTGTGTACTCACCGTATCAATCCGTTCTTGTGCCATAGCCTGATATTTATTGACAAGCTCAATGCCGGTAAATCTGCGTGACAATTTACAAGCGACTACGCCGGTTGTCCCGGAGCCGGCGAATGGGTCAAGCACAAAATCACCCATTTTTGTAGATGCCAGAATACATGTTTCAACCAGTTTTTCAGGGTATACCGCAAAGTGAACATCGCGAAATTTGCCCAGAGGTATTTCCCATACGGTTCGTTTGTTTCTACCTTTCGGGTGAAATGCCTGGTCCCACCGTGCATCATGCAGGTTGCTATTGCCAGCATTTTTACCGCTTTCCGGTGTGCCGCCTGCTTTTCCAAAGTGGTTGCGCCCCCCTTTCATCCTGGATTTTTCCGTGAACGTTACATGTGGTTCTCGTATAGCGTCTGCATCATAATAATAGTCTTGACCTCGCGCGAACAAGAAAATATACTCGTGGTCTGTCGTCGGGCGGTCCTTAATGGATGATGGCATGGCATTCGGCTTGTGCCAGATTATATCACTGCGGAGAATCCACCCGTCATCTTGCAACGATAACGCGACCCGCCACGGTATGCCCAGGAGAGATTTCCCACGATACGTGTCGCCTAGATTTAACCACAGTAATCCATCAGGTTTCAGCGTGTTGCGCAATTGTCTGAACACAGCAACGAGATTTGCTACATAGACATGAGGTTCTTGCTCCTGTCCAATTTCCCGCACGTCCTTACCTGCGCTGTATGTTCGGTGCCCGAAGTAGGGCGGACTGGTGACTATCGCCTGGAAGAAATCATGAGGAAGCGTCTGCGCAATTTCGCGGACGTCGCCGAGGAACACTCTGTTTTCCAGACTACTTGTCATCTTTGCCTCCGAGCAGGGATTCAATGTACCGATTGAACTTGTATTGCGACCCTTCATCGAATCCGATAAATTTGTTGCGGCTCATGTCAAAGTGAAAGATTACGTCAATGTTGTCTTCTATCGTTGCTAGTTCTGAAGCAGACCAATTCTCTGCGACTATGACGACAACGATGTGATGATTTTCGATTTCTGCCTTGATGTCGCTAATTGCAGTGACGATGTCACGGGTAAAAAGATGCGAATGCCCACCACCTTCTGTTTCTCTTGTTTTAACAGGGATCAATAATTTTGCTTTACTGCTGCCAATCTTTGGCGTTAATTCCGCAGATATGTCAACGGTGTGGCGTCCTATCTTTATCTGCTTTTCCGCAATATCGATCTTCTTGAACTTTCCGTAGTTTCCATAGATAGCATAATAACGCTGAATTGCTGTTATCAATCCTGTTCTTACTTTAGCTTCAATATGATGACCGCTGATGCTACGACGTGATCCCTCCAGACGATCAATAATAACTTCTCTGACAGCCTGCCATTCAAAGCTCTTGACAATTGCCCGATATTCGAATATGAGTTCAACCAGGGCATCAGTTTGTGCAGTCAACCTGGAAATCTTATCTGCTTTCTGCATACGAGAAATCAGAGGAGATAACCTTTGTTGAGGAGCATCTCTAATCATCCAGGCAAAGAAGTAAAAACAAGCTTTGGTATGAGGATAAACCCTCCCGATGCCATCAAACAAAAAAGGTTTCTCATCCTGTTCATCTGAATAGCAGCTTATTATTATTTCTTCGATGTCGGTCTTCGTGCAATGAAGCAGAATATCATTTAACGATCTATGTGATCCAGTCACTCTCCTGGCATGTCGCTCAACCCAATCGTAGAATGGTCTAGCCTGATCTGCAAGTTTTGTGAGATCAATCAGCCGATAATGGGTAATGTCGGTCTTATGCACAATGAGTTCGTTCACGATGATTTGCTATCCCTGGTGTGTCCTGCTTGATTGTTACTGAAAGAAACGCATAAACC
>CAYFVX010000543.1:0-3968 GCA_964346425.1 uncultured Chloroflexaceae bacterium
CCGACAAGGAGTGTGGCTTGCAGACGCAGAAAAAACGTCACAAGTGGGCAGATCCCGCGGTTAAAAACCGCTGCTACGATTCCCAACGGGGTTCTTTTCCTCGAAAAAGTCTCCACATGTGAGTGCGGGGTGACCCCCGCCGAGATCCCGCAAGTGACACCCATTGAGGGGTTTGTTGGTTGTTCGACGAAGTCGAACAACCAACAAACCCCATCAGAGAGGAAGTTCTATGACACGGATTGTAACGCTGGGGGAAATGCTGGTTGATTTTGTCTCCACTGCTCCTGGCACGCTTGCAGAGGCACCGTCTTTTGTCCCCGCGGCTGGTGGTGCTCCCGCCAATGTTGCGGTGGGGGTTGCCCGACTGGGTGTTGCCTGTAGCTTTCTGGGCAAGGTTGGGAATGATCCGTGGGGGACCTTTCTGGCCCACACGCTGCAGCAGCATGGGGTAGATACCAGTGGCCTGTGTTTTACCACGGAGGCCCGCACCACCCTGGCGTTTGTCTCGCTACAACCAGATGGTGAGCGCGACTTTGTTTTCTATCGCCATCCAGGGGCTGATATGTTGTATGCCCCTGCTGATGTGGATGAGCAGTTGATAACCGAAGCGGCTATTTTACACTGTGGCTCCATCAGCCTGAGTGCAGAGCCGGTACGCTCGGCAACTCTCCACGCGATTGAGCTGGCACGCAAGCATGGGATTCTCTGCTCGTATGACCCAAACCTTCGCCTGCCACTCTGGGAGAACGAAAAAATTGCACGGACTGCTCTCCTGGAACTCTGGCACCTTGCCAATGTTATCAAAGTCAGCGAGGATGAGTTGTTTTTTTTGAGCGGCTATAATGACATTGCCGAAGCTGCCCGTCATTTGTGGCACGACAATCTACGGTTGCTGGCAATTACTCGTGGCGCAGCAGGAAGCACCTGTTTTACCACGCCAACAAACTATGTCTCGGTTCCTGGATACGCAGTACAGGCAGTTGATACCACAGGAGCGGGGGATGGCTGGATGGCTGCGTTGCTGGTGCAGATCATTCTGCTCCCCACGATCTGGCAGGAACCGCATGATTTGCAAGCAGCACTGCGCTTTGCCAATGCGGCCGGAGCTTTGACCACAACACAGCGTGGGGCCATCCCTGCGCTCCCTACCTCGGAACAGATACAAGCGAGAATAAGCAACGACATATGAGCATGAGCAGAATCCGTCTTCTCAATCTCCTCTTATTGCGCAAGAGGAGGCATGTGTATCCGGACGTGAACGCACAGGTTTGTTGTGAGGAAACTATGCATGAGATGAATGTCTGGCCCGGTCACCCCTATCCACTGGGGGCAACCTGGGATGGAGAAGGGGTCAACTTTGCCCTCTTCTCTGAGAACGCGACGGCGGTCGAACTCTGTCTGTTTCATTCACCGGACAGTACACGCGAAAGTGCCCATATTGAAATGGTGGAACGGAGTAACCTTGTCTGGCATGCCTATCTGACGGATGCCCGCCCCGGTCAGCTTTATGGGTATCGGGTGCATGGTCCCTACGACCCGGAAAATGGGCATCGCTTCAATCCAAGCAAACTGCTGATTGATCCCTATGCCAAAGCTATCGCCGGTACGGTCCAATGGAGCAACGAAATGTTTGGTTACCATGTCTGGCATGAAGATGCGGACCTTTCCTGGGATGGGCGCAATAGTGCGCCTGGTATGCCCAAAAGCGTGGTTGTTGACCAATACTTTGATTGGGGCAATGATGTCCACCCAAATATTCCGTTGCATGAAACGTTGATCTACGAGTTGCATGTCAAAGGGTTTACGGCACGGCACCCGGATATTCCGCATGAACAGCGTGGAACGTATGCTGCGCTGGCCCATCCTGCGGTTATCGCGTATTTCAAATCGCTGGGGATTACCACAGTCGAGTTGATGCCGGTGCATCACTTTGTCAATGACTGGCATCTGCTGCAGAAAGGGTTGACAAATTACTGGGGCTACAATACTATCGGTTTCTTCGCGCCGCACTCTTCTTATTCCAGTTCGGGTATTCTGGGGCAGCAGGTTATCGAGTTCAAACATATGGTCCGCGCATTGCATCAGGCGGGCATTGAGGTTATTCTCGATGTGGTGTATAACCATACCGCTGAGGGCAACCACCTGGGGCCAACTCTCTGCTTTCGTGGGGTGGACAATCTGGCTTATTACCGGCTGGTGCCGGATAATTTGCGCTATTATATGGATTACACCGGCACGGGCAATACGCTCAATATGATGCACCCCGCCAGTTTGCAACTGGTGATGGATAGCCTGCGCTACTGGGTTACCGAGATGCATGTGGATGGTTTTCGTTTCGACCTGGCGTCGGCACTGGCACGTGAGTTGCACGATGTAGACCGCCTGGGTTCGTTCTTTGATATCATTCACCAGGATCCGGTTATTTCACAGGTCAAACTTATTGCGGAGCCCTGGGATGTGGGCGATGGTGGCTATCAGGTGGGGAACTTCCCGCCCGGCTGGGCAGAATGGAATGGGCAATACCGCGATACTGTCCGCGACTACTGGCGCGGTGCCGACCGTAGCCTGCCCAATTTTGCCTCGCGTTTTACCGGCAGCTCAGATCTGTATCAAAACGACCGTCGCCACCCGACCGCCAGTATCAACTTTGTCACTGCCCACGATGGTTTTACTCTGCGCGATCTGGTGAGTTATAATGACAAGCATAATGAAGCCAATGGTGAGGAAAATAACGATGGAGAAGGCTACAACCGGTCCTGGAATTGTGGCGTTGAGGGGCCAACTGATAACCGCAAAATCAATCAGTTGCGCGACCGTCAGGTGCGCAATTTCTTGACAACGCTTATGCTTTCGCAGGGAGTTCCCATGTTGCTGGCTGGGGATGAGTTGGGACGAACCCAGCATGGCAACAATAATGCCTATTGCCAGGATAATGAGCTTTCATGGATAGACTGGCACAATGCGGATCAGCAGTTGCTCAATTTCACTCGGCGGCTCATCCACTTCCGCAAACACCATCCAACCTTTCGCCGCCGTTCCTGGTTTCAGGGCAAACCTATCCGCGGGAGCGATATGGCAGATATTGAATGGTTTAGCCCATCTGGAAAGGTCATGTCGCAGGAGGAGTGGGACAAAGAATATGCCAAATCACTCGGCGTCTTTCTCAATGGAAAAAGCCTGGGGCGACCTGGCATGCGGGGCGAACGGATTACGGATGCCCATTTTTATTTGCTGTTCAATGCCTACCATAAAAGTATCACCTTTACCCTTCCGCCCTGGGAGTGGGGCCACAGATGGATGCAGGTGATAGATACTGCGGATCCTGATCAGCCGGAGTATCAGAAATTCTTTGAAGCCGGTCAGAAGATAAAAATGCAAGCACGTTCATTGATGGTTTTGCAACACGTTGAGCAGTAAGCAGCAGCAACTCAAGAAGTTGGGATAAGATATCCTTCATCAGCGGCCGCTCGCAAACGGTTCTTTATCGTTTGCAAAACTTCTTGCTCTTCCGTCGTCCACTGTTCCAGCTTCAATGCTTCATCAAAGTAAATCTCAATCATTGCTTGATGGTGTTCACGGGTGACGCCCATGGTGCTGAGTTTACGGTCTGCCCAGCCAAATTCGGCCGAAACGAGTTTCCAATCAATGCCAGCCCCTGCCTGGACAATATCGTGGAAGCGTTCGGCGGTAAGTGCCATATTGTGGTGGTGGTGCTTGACCGGCTCCTGGTCTTTTTCCGAAATACCGACGACCGGAATACGGGCAAACAGATCTTGGCACATCTGGTGCTGCAATTGTTCGCGTATCCCATCCAGTTTGTGTAACACCGCGTTGACCACATCTTCGTTCATAACGCTTTCCTTTCTCATCCGATGGAAGAAGGGTTGGTATATCCTTCTTCCGCTGCTTCACGGGGGTGTGTCACCAGATGCACCAGCGCAGCGCCTACGGAGTCCGCGGCCAACGAC
>CAYFVX010000544.1:0-3964 GCA_964346425.1 uncultured Chloroflexaceae bacterium
GTTCAAAACCGCGGCTACGATTCCCAACGGGGTTCTTGCCACCGAAAAAGTCTACCCATGTGAGTTCCCTCACACCCCCTACTCCAAAGCTGGAGCACACGGCAACGTGCGTTTTTTGCCGTGCGCAAACAGCACACAAAACAGGTGAAACCTGTTGAGGGGTTCTGCCCTTTCACAAAGGAACAAAAAAATCGGCAGTTACCTGATGCTTGTCCACGGTCTGCGGTCTATCGTCTACGGTCCCTTTTAAAGGAGACGGGGGCTCAATGAGTGTCACCTGTGGGTGCGTGAGGGAACCAGGTTCCCACACACCCCACCAGAATGGGCTGGCACGCTCTTGCGTGCATTTTTTGCCTTGCGCAAGCAAAGCCCACCGCAGGTGACACCTGTTGAAGGAGACGGGGGTGGGATATTACACCATTTGTAGTTCATGGTTCTTCAAAAAAGGGGGATCTGAGAACTCCTGGTCTTCCGAGTCATCAGTATTGAAAGCCACTGAGGAAGAAGTGGTTGTTGCGGATGGTGAACCGGTGAAGGGTTCACTGGTTGCTGCTTTTTTGTTCAGGGGCATCGTTGCTCGCAACCTGCGCAGTTGCAGTAACGATTCGACGGCGGCTTCATGCACATCCGAATCAACATCCTGACCAGCACGAGTGAGGGCATCCATAACTTTTTTGTTGACCGCAGTGTTGCCCATACGTCCGAGAGCAATAGCGGCCGCTTCACGCACATAGGGGTCGGTATCTTGCAACAGTTGCACTATTTTGTCTATAACTTTTGGGATACCGGCCATTTCACCCAGTTCAGTGAGCAACATAGCTGTGGCTGAACGGACAAAAGAGTCGTTATTTTCCAGGTTTTCCACCAGCAAGTCGAGAATTTCCGGCGAGGCGATACGTTCGCGTAGCCCACCAAGCGAACGAGCCGCTGCGTTGCGCGTTTTCATATCGCAATCATGCAGAGCTACATGCACCAGTGCTTTAACCAGTTGGGTTGGTGGTGTTTGCGCAAACTCGCCCAGTCTGCGTGCCGCAGCCGTGCGCACTTCCGAAACGCTGTCTTTCAAGCCTTCGCTCAGCATGATGAGTTGCGAGGGCGTAAAATTACCACGCTGGTGCTTCAATCGTGTGATAGAATCGTAACGTAGCTTCCAGCCGGGGTCTTCAAGCAGATGACGTATCTGCACGAAGGTTTCGGCAGAATACATGCCGAGTTCATACATCAAAGTTTGCCGTAACCAGTCATCCCGGCTGCTGTTGAGCCGCTGACGAGCCAGATGGATCATGCTCAAACCAACCATGAGTTGTTCGACAGTCTGGCACAACTCTGGCATAGTATGAAATTCACGCTCAAGCAGACGTGCGCCTTGAAATCGTAGCTGGGTGGCACGACGAACGATATAGTCCGCTCCGGGGCCTTTGGTAATGGTAGAAAGCGCAAGCACTGCATTGATAGGCTCATGCTGAAATGCTTCAAGAAATGGCTCGATGGTGCGTATGGAGAGATAGCCGAGGAGGGTGCTTGCACCATGAACCATAACTTCCTGCCACGGATTGCGGGCAAACGCGTTCAGGCGGTCTACTATTTGGTTATGCCATGTTTCCTGGTCAAACATAATGGGTCACTGTGGTTCCTGTAATCGGCTCTTGATTGCTACGACTATTTATCATATTTTTTGACGTTTGCAAAGGTAGCATTTATTGTAGCACAATGAGATACGTTTGTATAGTACATTGTCCCAGGAATGGATAGTACTTTAGGACTAATTGTTAAAGGTATACATAATGACAAATAATTCACAAGCACGGCGTTCTCATCGCCAGATACTTGGCAAACGGATGGGTCTTGAACCTTATTATGCCATTGAGGAGGAGACAGAGACGCAATTAGTGTTGCAATCACGGCCTGGTTCCAATGCGGCGGCTGGTCGTTTATTTATCGGGTGTGGCGGCGCACTGGCGTTGTTGTCTATTTCGATTTTTTGTTTGAGTTATGGAAGTAGCATGGGGGATTTTGGCACGCTGTTGCCGGGCATGGTGCTTTCCTGGCCGTGTGGAGTAATAGGTGGGTTGGGTGTGATAGGTGGATTGGCAATAGCCCGAACGGTGAATAAAATTATTGTGGATCCAGAGGCGCAGACGATTACCTATACGCAAAAGGCGCGGCGTGAACGCAAACAGGTATTGTACTTCGATCAGGTGGCGTATCTTTGTCTGTCGTTTCAGCGGTTTACACCACCCGGGTTTTTTCAGCGGCCACGGGAAGTGGCGGTGCTGGAATTTATTACAGATGAGAATATCGCCTGGTTGATTGATACTGCGCTCAATCCTGAGCTTTTGTATCCTGTTGCGAAACGGTTGTCTGCGTTGCTGCATGTAGATGTGCGCTGGGAAGGGCAGCAACCACAGCCTGTGCCGCAAGAGCAGGAAGGTCAACCTGACTCGTCTGCTGCCGATCAGCCATCGCAAAGTGGAACATAGCCCGCTTGACAAAAGCACATGAGCATGCTAATTTTATCTCGCAAGGTAGCCTTTGCTCTGCATTATGCAGGGAGGAAAAGGTATACTGGCTACCCGGTAGAGCAGTCTGTAAAGTCTGGTCTCTTCTTCATGTTGCCTATGTTAATGATAGTTGTGCTGTTCCTGATGCTCTGCTACCCCTGGTTGCAGCAGATTCTTGATACAACATGAAACGAGATGGTTCATGAAAGTGCGCTGCAGTGCTGAGACCGATGTGGGTCTCAAGCGCGAGATAAATCAAGATAACTATGGTATTGGTGAGCCTTCACGAAGTGAAGAGAAAGGGCACCTTCTAGTTGTCTGCGATGGAATGGGCGGTCATACGGCGGGTGAGGTTGCCAGTCGTCTGGCAGTGCAGGCTATTTTAGCACATTACTACCAGTCGGATGATCAAGATCGTGCGGCATCGCTCGAATATGCTTTCTTCGAGGCAAACCGCTCGATATATGAAGATGGCGGTGGTGCTATGGGGACCACCGGGGTTGCGGCATTGTTCTTTCAAGGGGTTCTCTATGTCGCCAATGTAGGCGATAGTCGGGCGTATCTGGTACGAGAGGGACATATTGATCAGATTTCTCGTGATCATTCACTAGTTGCCGAGCAGGTCGTAGCCGGCATCCTGACACCTGAACAGGCACGTCATTCCAATTACCGCAATATGATTACGCGGGCATTGGGGTATCGTGCAGAGGTGCAGGTAGATGTGTTTTCCCTCCCATTACAGACCGGCGATGTCATAGTCCTTTCATCGGATGGGTTGCATGGACTGGTAGAAGATGATGAAATCGGGCAGGTCGTCAGTACGCGTGCTCCCGAAGAAGCAGTGCAATATTTGATTACGATGGCAAATGAGCGTGGCGGAATAGATAATATTACCGCGGCTATTGCGGTGGTAGATGAGAATGACCCGATAGAGGGTGATGCAGAGACAAGCGCGGCCGATGATGAGACCAGGCCGCGACTTTTCCGCACTTCGGCAAATACAGACGAACCATCTGCTCCTGCGGCAACGGATAATGCTACGCATGCTTCAGCACAAACATCAGGGGCTTCAGCCCCCACATCTGGTGGTGAAAAGCCGGCTTCATCCGCTTCTCTATGGCGTCCGGGTGTCTGGGGTGGAGCCCTGGCATTTCTCGTGGTAGTATTGCTCAGCTTTGTAGCGTTGCGTGGCTGGGGAAAATATGTCTTACTGGGTGATACGGAGCAGCAGATTGATAGCCCGATGGCCCTGCATACCCCCGTGCCCACGATAAAATTGACGGCAACCTCTCCGCTATCGCATACCCCAACATTGACGGTAACCGCTACAACAATGCTCACTCCCATGCCTGACAAAACTTTATCGCCAACCAGCACATTGCAGCAGCAGACAAAAACATCAACTGCGATAGTTCCTAAACCATAGAAATCTCTGGCATGGAGCTACCAGACGGCTCTTCGGA
>CAYFVX010000545.1:0-3961 GCA_964346425.1 uncultured Chloroflexaceae bacterium
CCTTTGCTTTGCAAGCGGCAAACGCTGTGTTTGCAAAACTTTCCGCCGCACCCGTAATTTGCGCGAACATACGGTAGCCTACGGAAAAGTGGTATCATGGGGGCATGCACCAAAAAACTTTCTCCGTCAGGAAGGATACACATTATTGTCAACTCACCATCCCATGCGCTGACCGCAGAGTTTGAGACCTTTCTCTCAAACCTGAATCCCTGGTGGCACAACCACCCGTCCCCACGCCTGCCATCATTTCGACGCTGGCTCTTTGCACCGGTCCTGCAGCGTCTCACCAGCGGCATGGCTCCTATTACCGCCATTCGTGGCCCACGTCAGGTAGGAAAAACGACCCTGCAACAACAAATCATCGAACATCTCATCCAGCAGGAACATATCGCTCCAAAACGTATCTTCCGCATCCAGTTTGACATGATTCCCCTGCTGGCCGAAGCCGGCAAAACCCCAATCCTCCATCTGTGCAACTGGTTCCAGCAGCATATCCTGCAAGGCGCAACGTTCAATGAATATGCCCACCAGGGCGAACCGGTTTTCCTGTTTCTCGATGAGGTACAAAACATCAAAGGCTGGGCTGCCCAGTTGAAATCGCTGGTAGACCACAACGATCTGCGCGTGCTGCTCACCGGTAGCTCTGCCCTGCGTATCAAAGCGGGGCAGGACAGCCTGGCCGGGCGCATATCTACCTTTGAACTCAATACGCTCCTACTGCGCGAAATTGCCGCATTGCGGGGATGGGGCACGCTCGAACCAATCCTGCCCTTCAGCAACGGCATCCATATGCTCAAAGAACTGAGCTTCTGGCAACACCTGCGTGAATATGGGCAACACCAGCAGGAGATACGCACAACAACGTTCACCGCCTTCACCGAGCGTGGCGGCTATCCCATAGCCCATCGGTATCCTGATACCCCGTGGAATGAGCTTGCGGAACAACTGAACGAGAGTATTATCACGCGCGTCATACGCCACGATCTCAGAAGTGGCGCAGGCAGAAAACGCGACCCACGTTTGCTGGAAGCTCTTTTCCGCCTCTGCTGCCGCTATGCGGGGCAAACACCAGGCCAGAGCGTCTTCGTCCCCGAATTGCAGCAGGCCCTCGGCGACAACCTCTCCTGGCGCAGCATCCAGCACTATCTGCAATACCTGAACGACTCGCTGTTGATACGCACCATTGAGCCGCTGGAAATCCGTTTGAAAAAACAAGGGCAGCATCCCTCCAAAATATGCCTGTGTGACCATTCCCTGCGGGCAAGCTGGCTGCAAGAAAGCATCCCGCTTACGCCACAGGCATTGCAAGCCACGCCTGAACTGAGCGACCTGGCCGGGCATATTGCGGAAAGTATTGCAGGGTATTTTTTGCGCACCCTGCCTGGCCTGGAGGTTGCATGGTTCCCCAAACGCAGCACAGAGCCAGAGGTAGACATGGTTATCACGATTGGCCTCTATCGTATTCCTATCGAAATCAAATATCGGCGACGCATTGATGGACACCGCGATACGCTGGGGTTGCGCAGCTTTCTCGAAAAAACAGGGTATAATGCCCCGTTTGGAATACTCGTCACCCTGACCGATGATGTGCAGGTGCTGGACCCACGCATCGTCGCCCTGCCCTTGTCGTCCTTTTTGTTGATGAGGTAATACACCAGGAAAGAAAAACACAAACGTATGATACCAAAAACACTTTTTCCGCTCCTGCAATGTCCAACCTGCCAATCGCAACACCTCTATGTGCTGGCAGATGGCGTCCACTGCGCCACCTGCCAGACCATCTATCCATGCCACGAGGGATACATAGACATGATGCCGCGGCAGGTCCACTTTGATTACGTCTCCAAATATGTCTCGGAAGAAGAAGAACTGGCCGAAGAACTGGACTATCGCGAACTGGCCCCTGCGCTGCTGGCGGCTGGCGTCCGCAACCGTGCTATGCGTCGTCTGCTCCGCTTCACACCCGACGATATTGTGCTAGACAATGGCTGCGGCACCGCCAAATTTGCCGCATGGAATGCCAGCCAGACCAGGCTTATGGTGGGGAGCGACCCGGCCACGCTGTTTGCAGATGCGGCCATCGAGCAGGTTGCGCTGGTGCAGTCCGATGCCCGTGTGCTGCCATTTGGCGACAATCGTTTTGACAAAGCCTTCTCGATTGATGTGCTGGAACATTTCCCACGGGAAGTGATAGACACCTACCTGCGCGAAACCGCACGGGTATTGAAGCCGGGCGGTCAGATGCTCGTTTTCTCCAATACCCGCGAATATTCGCCCATTCAGCCGATTATTGACATCAGTCGCCACATCGGAAAGCTTTTTGTCCGCGCCGGGGTCTACGACTTCGAGCGTGAAGCACGCCGCAAATCCGACCATCTGAAATCGCTCGCCACCTGGGAAGAGGTCGTCGAAGCCATTGAGCAGGCAGGCATGCGGCCGGTGCGCGTGGTCTTCTGGAACACGCTGTTGACCACCTTCGTCGAACACGTGCTGATGAAACTGGGCGAAGCCCTGCTCGGCAAAGCAAAACAAAACAAAACAAAGCACCCCCAACCATCAGCCACGCCAGAACCAACAACCCCACCAGAAAAGGTCGGCGCACGCGAGATACGGGCACGTCAACGTATGCGCGGCTATCTGCACAAAAAAGGCGTGGTCTACTACGGCTTAGAAGCTATCACCCTGCTGATGGACCTCGACCTGCGGCTGTTGGGCTGGATGCGCTCCGGCAGCTACTTTGTCGTCATGGAAAAGCCACCTGAAACATAAGGAAACGAACACCATGAACCCGTATCAGACACTCGACATGCGCATCCTGTACCTTTCCCCCGTAGGCCGTGGCGGGGTAGACTTTGGCATCCAGAATATTACCCGCTCGGTGCGAGCCATCGGCTTGCAGACAGCATTATTGCGTCTGCCAGAAATCTACAACTTCATGCCCTTCATGATTCCGGCTGGATTACCAGATGGCTGGTGGCACGGCTTTGACATTGTGCAGGGACGCTCACGCGTGGCGTTTGCGCTGCGCCACACCGGGCTACCGGTCGTGACCACCGTCCATCATCTGACCACCGACCCGGAGTTACAACCCTATAGCTCCTTTGCCCAACGGCTCTTCTATCGGCTGGTGGAATCCCGCTACGACGGCTGGTCTATCATGCAGGCGGATGCCGTCGTCTGTGTCAGCCGCTTCACCCAGCAACAGGTGGTGCAAACCTATGGACGGGCGGATAGCGTGATTATTTTCGATGGGATAGACACGGAAGTCTTCATGCCAACTCCCAACCTGGTGCGGAGCGATGACGGATTGCCGCCCACTGAAGGACGTATCCGCCTGCTCTTTATTGGCAACCGCACCCGGCGCAAAGGATTCGACCTGCTGCCACGCATTATGGATCTGCTGCCGCAGGACTACGTGCTCTACTACAACAGTGGCTTTCAGGGCAAAGACACCACCCCACCCCATCCCCGGATGGTGCCTATTGGCTCACCCGACCGTGCGGGTCTGGTGGCGGCCTACCAGAGTTGTGATATACTGCTCTTTCCCTCGCGGCTGGAAGGCTTTGGTATCGTGCCTGCCGAAGCACTGGCTTGTGGCCGACCGGTAGTGACAACCAACAGCAGTGCGCTCCCAGAAGTTGTAGACCACGGCGAAAATGGTTTCCTGGTTGAGCGGGATGATGTGGCTGGGTATGCTGCTCGTGTCCAGCAACTCGGCGAGGATGCCAGCCTGCGGCATCGTTTTGGCTTGCATGGGCGCAACAAGGTGGTCAGCACCTTTGGCTACGATCAGCTAGGCAAGGGATTTCAACAGGTGTATCAGCAGTTGCAAGACCGGCGGTGAACCCCATGAAGAGCCTGGTACCAGAATGAGGTTCATCCCCCTCAACAGGTGTCACCTGTTTGGTGTGCTGCTTGCGCACGGCAAAAAACGCACGCAAGAGCGTGCCAGCCCATTCTG
>CAYFVX010000546.1:0-3953 GCA_964346425.1 uncultured Chloroflexaceae bacterium
GCCCTCAATGGGTGTCACCCACAGGGAGCGCGAGGGAACCTTGTTCCCTCGCAACCCGATTGGAGTGGGGTTTGTGGTTTTTGCGGCGAAGCCGCAAAAACCACAAACCCCACTGCAAAGCTAACGAAACCAATTACCCTTGCATTTTCACTGGCTCGCCCAGATAGAGCGGCTCCAGTTGCACAATATTGTCTTCATCGTTCGCAATATAGCGTTGCCAGGCCATATGCGCCAGATAACCTGGTCGTCGCACATTGGTTACATCATCAGGAAACAACGCATACTCGCCCAATTCGAGGGTTAATTGCTCACGCACATCGCTCGTAATATCACCACAAAAGAGAACCTCATCTTTGAGACCAATACAAAGCTCAACGAGAGACGCGCTCCGATAATCGCTCACCCGCTGCCATTCATTTTGATATTGAAAACGTGCCGTGGCAAACCGCCCCCGACCCAACCGAATAATCGGACAGATAAGCTTACCCGCCAGCCGATGTTGATATGCCAGCACATCTAGCGTACTGATACCAATGATACTCAAACCACCGGTACTGGCAAGCCCTTTCGCAATACTGAGACCAACCCGTATACCGCTCCAACTGCCTGGCCCCAGCGCAACTCCAATTGCCTGGATATCAGCCGGCACACGTTCGATATGCTGAAACAGCATATCGAGCTGCGGGAGCAACTGGGCGGTATGATTTCGTTCAGATTGCCAGACACATTCACCCAGCAAGCCCTCCTGACTATAGCAAGCAATCCCACTGAACGATGTGGACGTATCTATTGCCAAAAGCATAACAACCGGGTACTCTTTCTAAACTCAGGCAAAAGCGGAATGCTTGAATGTTTCAACCAGACGATGATAACGCTGGCCTTCTGGTTCAAAGCGTAGCACCCGTTTGGTTTCATCCAGATATTGCAAATAAATCGCCAGCCGTTCCTGTGGCAACCATTCTACAGCACGTTCAGCCCACTCAATCATGCATATATTGCGTTCGTCGCAAAACTCCTCCAACCCGAATGTGGTCAATTCGGCGGGCGATTCGATACGATACAGGTCAATATGATAGACTCGCATTCGTCCATGTTCCACGCCGGCGCGATACTCATTCACCAGCACAAAACTTGGGCTGGTCACCAGGTCCGGCGAATCCAACCCCTGCACGATACCTTTAATCAATTGTGTTTTCCCAACACCCAGATCCCCTATCAGCAACAACACATCCCCTGGCTGAAGATACTCGCCAAGCCGTTGCCCGATACGGCTGGTCTGGGATGCACTATGACTGATAAAATCGAGCACATCGGGTGCCTGGACTGCTGGTAGCGATCGTTTCCCCATACTCCTGATAGTAGAAGACTCAAATTTGTAGGCTGACCCGCTGGATAGCCCACATATCCACTACCCCTCGTCAATATTGTAGCATACAACCACAACAATGCGTAACTGAAAACGGTATAATAAGAGGAGAGTCCAAAAGTATCTGAACTCTACAGGTTTCACCCGTTGGAGCATAGTCGGCGAGTATGCGCAAGAAGAGCGAGAAACCGTACCCACAAAAAGAAATATACATGAAGTACGTTTGTTCCGAAAAACAGACAAGAAAGGATAGCACAATCAAACATGAGATGGGTGATGCGTTCCAAGATCCACAAAGCGCGAGTCACTGAAGCAAACGTTGCCTATACCGGCAGTATTACGATTGATGGAGTATTATTAGAGCGAGTCGGGCTGTGGCCCGGTGAGAAAGTTCTGGTCACAAGCAACACCAATGGTGCGAGGCTCGAGACCTATGTTATTTTTGGTGAGCCTGGCTCCGGGGTAGTATGTATGAATGGTGCGGCCGCTCATCTCATCCAGGAAGATCATGAAATTATTATTATGGGTTTTGAATTGACCGATAAACCAATCGAACCCCAGGTCATCCTGGTGGATGAGCACAACAGATTTGTGCAATATTTGTAACCTTTGTAGGAGAATGTAGACGAGAGACCGTGGACCGTAGACCGTGGACCGTAGACCGTAGACCGTTGAGCAAAACTATCCAGGAGCTACGGTCTACGGTCTCCATTCTCCGGTCGCAACAACGATGTGGCAATCCCCTCCCAACAAACTGACCCTCCCTGCGGATGAGGTGCATGTCTGGCGCGTCTGGCTCCACGCAAGGTCTGCGCAGCATCTGGAACTGCTGGCGCAGACGCTCGCTACCGATGAGCATGCCCGCGCCCAACGGTTTTATTTTGCCAAAGACCGCACGGCATTCATCGTTGCCCGCGGCACGTTGCGTGTCGTGCTGGGTCGCTATTTGTGCATCCCACCGCAACAGGTGCAGTTTCTCTCTACGCCCAACGGCAAGCCAGAACTGGCAAACCCGACGGCTGGCAACCAGCCGCTCAACTTCAACGTGTCGCACTCCCAATCACTTGCGCTGTATGCCTGCTGCTGGAATCGTGCGGTCGGGGTGGATGTGGAGTATCTGCGCCCGGTCGCGCAGGATGCCCGCATCGCCCAACGCTTTTTTTTGCCACAGGAATACGCCGCATGGCTGTCGCTCCCGCCTGCGCAACAACAGGTCGGCTTCTTCAACTGCTGGACCCGTAAGGAGGCGTTTCTCAAAGCCCGTGGCGTGGGACTGGCAAACGAGCTAACCAGCGTTGAAGTATCGCTCAAGCCAGAGGAGGCAGCAGAAATACGCGCAGTAGCCGAGGGGGACGCGGCTCAGTGGAGTATGCTGGAGCTGGCTCCCGCCAGCGGGTATGTGGGAGCTCTGGTGGTAGAGGGGGGTGGGTGGAGCGTGCAGTATTGGGAGGAGCCGTCGTAGTTTTTTATTACCAGTTCTGAGATGCGCCCCCGCTTCTTCCCATTGGAGTTAATCGCCCGCGCCGCCAGCACTTCGGAAATAGTGAATCCCGCATACAACTCATCAAAAAAGGTATCGTCAGGGTCAACATTCCTGGGGTTGGAGTTGCTTAGCATGAGTTTTGCGCCGGTCTGGTGAAGCCTGCGGAAAAAGGCCGCCAGCCGCTTCTGGTCATCCTCGCGGAAGGCATCCCGTGCATAGCTCGTAAACGCGGCCGTTTTGTTGAGCGGGCGGTAGGGCGGGTCGAAGTAGAAAAACGTCCCCTCATCTGCAAACTGCTCACTGAGCGTAAAATCGCCCTGCAGAATCGTCGTTTCCTGCAAGATGCGTGACCAGATGCGCAAGTTTTCCGCCTGATACATGCGCGGATGCTTGTAGCGGCCAAACGGCACATTGAACTCCCCGCGTGAATTAAAGCGAAACAGCCCGTTGAAGCAGGTATGATTGAGAAAAAGGATCTGCGCGGTGCGTTCTATCCAGGAAGGGGTAAAGTGGACATAGTCTATGCTGGTACGCTGCGCATTAAACTGCTGGCGGACCGCATAAAACATCCGCTCGCGCTCCGCACCATCCTTGCGCAAGTAGCTGGCCTGCAACGTTTCGATTGCGGCTATCACCGCCTCGACATCCTGCTGCAGCGTGCGATAGCACAGAATAAGTTCCTCATGCACATCCGACAGCACATACTCACGCACTTCATACACATGCACGAGATGCAAAAAGAGCGCACCACCACCGATGAATGGTTCGACATAGCGTTTGATGGTGCCATGTTTCAGTTCGGGCGGCAGGTGGCTGGAGAACTGCTCAATAAGCCTGGATTTTCCGCCAGCCCATTTGAGAAAAGGATGGGCTTTGACTGGCAACAGACGCATACTTGTGCTCGCTTATGGGTGGAGAGAGAGTGCTCTAAAATGTACCCGTCAATAGATGTGGCAACGCGGGAAGCAGAAGTCCACGGTGCTTTGCACGGGTCCATCTCTAGGAATTGATTGTACCAGATAGCACAAGTTTCGCAAAGATAAGGAGGAATAGCAGTCCTGGTCCAAATGTAAAACAAACTCATTGTATCAGGCTTGTGGAAGG
>CAYFVX010000547.1:0-3947 GCA_964346425.1 uncultured Chloroflexaceae bacterium
GCTCGATATGTTTGGCGATGATGTGGTGTTGCAGTTTGGTGGTGGTACGATTGGACACCCGGATGGGATTGCGGCTGGTGCCATTGCCAACCGTGTCGCGCTGGAAGCGATGATCCAGGCACGCAATGCGGGCAAGGATATTATCAACGAAGGACCAGAGATTTTGCAGCAGGCCGCGAAGTGGTGCGCACCACTCGCAAAAGCTCTGGATATCTGGAAAGATATTACGTTCGAGTACACGTCAACCGATACGCCGGATGTTATCCCGACACCATCAGTCTAAAAAGAGAGAAAGGAGTGAGGCATTATGCGCGTTACCCAGGGAACATTTTCCTTTTTGCCGGATTTTAGCGACGAAGAAATTAAGCAGCAGGTGCAGTATTGCCTGGACAACAACTGGCCGGTCTCTATCGAATACACGGATGACCCGCACCCACGGAATGTCTACTGGACCATGTATGGCTTGCCGCTGTTTGATATGAAAGATGCGGCTGCGATTATGCAGGAACTCGATAAGTGCCGCAAAGAGTTCCCCAACCAGTACGTTCGCATCAATGGGTATGACGCCAGCTATGGACGTCAGACGACAGCTATCAGCTTCATCGTGCAGCGTCCCAAAGAAGAACCTGGATTCACGCTGGAGCGGCAGGAGACCGCAGATCGTTCTATTCGCTACACCACCCGTTCGTATGCAACGGATAAGCCGGCTGGTAGCCGCTACTAATCTGGTGGGTGCATAGAAGGTAGGACAAGGTGCTGGCCGGTGATGGAAATGGAAAATGAGCGGCGACGTCTTTTGTTCCTCACCCACCGGCCGCAACCTCTCGCGAGGGGATACCCTCCCCTCGCACTCCCTCCAATACGAACATGTTGCGGGGAGAACCCATCGAAAACAATAAATAGAGACAAAAGAGAACTTTCAGGCTTATTTGTCGGGAAGGGGAAAATGATGGAAGATGCAACACTCAAAGCAGTTGATCAGGCTGAGCTGGTTGATGGAAATGTTATTGATATTGATGAAGCGTACCAGGAATCAAATATCCAGCCCATCCTTGATAATCTTGAAGCAGAGCTGGTGGGCCTGCAACCGGTCAAAGAACGTATCCGCGAGATAGCTGCCCAACTTCTGATCGCACGTTTGCGGGAAAAGATGGAGCTTTCATCGGAACCACCGACATTGCATATGAGCTTTACGGGCCGACCGGGCACTGGCAAAACGACCGTTGCCATGCGCATGTCGAAGATATTGCACCACCTCGGCTATGTACGCCGTGGGCATCTGGTGGTGGCGACCCGTGATGATCTGGTTGGTCAATATATCGGGCACACTGCGCCCAAAACAAAAGATATAATCAAAAAAGCAATGGGTGGGGTGTTGTTTATTGATGAAGCCTATTACCTCTATCGTCCCGAAAATGAGCGCGACTATGGGCAGGAATCAATTGAAATATTGTTGCAGGCGATGGAAAATGAGCGCGACAATCTGGTTGTTGTCCTGGCCGGCTACAAAGACCGCATGGACAAGTTTTTCCAATCCAATCCTGGCTTTCATTCGCGGGTATCAAATCACATAGATTTTCCAGATTATTCCAAAGAAGAGCTTATGGATATCGCGGACTTGATGCTCAAGCAGCAGATGTACCGCTTTGATGAAGAATCCTGGCGAGCCTTTTCCGAATATCTGGATCAGCGTATGAAATTGCCACATTTCTCGAATGCCCGAAGTGTGCGCAATGCGATTGAACGAGCCAGAATGCGGCAGGCCAATCGTCTGGTTCGGCAGGGCGGGCGGGTTCCAAAAGAGGAATTGTCGCGGATTGATGCGGCTGATATTCGTGCCAGCCGAGTTTTTCAAGGAGGACTTGATACGGAAGATGTGCAAAGTCCCAGTCCCACGATAGACTGAGTTATCGGGAAGTCATTATGGATTATAGGACTCACCAGCGTCCGGTTATCCTGGGAGTTGTCGGTGATAGTGCCGCCGGAAAAACAACCATCACCACTGGTATTGCCAATATTCTGGGTGAGGACCGTGTGACGGTGATATGTACCGACGACTACCACCGTTATAACCGCCAGCAGCGCAGAGAACTCAATATTACGGCTTTGCATCCTGAATGCAACTATCTCGATATTCTGGAGCAGCATATGCGTTGCCTGGCTGCGGGTGAGCCAATCTTGAAACCAGTTTACAATCATGCTATCGGTGACTTTGAGCCGCCGCAGTATGTCACGCCCAACCATTTTGTCATTATTGAAGGGCTTCTGGGGTTTGCCACGCCGGCGTTGCGGGAACTTTATCACGTCAAAGTCTTTCTTGACCCGCCAGAGCCAATGCGCAGGCAGTGGAAGATCAAGCGTGACACTGCCAGTCGCGGGTATACCGTTGAGCAAGTGCTGAAGGAACTCAATAAACGTGAACGGGATTCCACCGAGTTTATTCGGCCACAGCGAAAATGGGCAGACATTGTGGTTCAGTTTTATGCACCGAGAACGTCGTCTGATAGTGAGCATCTGAATGTTCAGCTTACCTTACGTTCCACCCTGGCTCATCCAGATCTCAATGATGTGATTGCAGGAGGGGACACAGTGGTACCCGCTCTACGCTTGCGCGTTGGTCGAGACGAGGGGCGGTTGACCGAATTTCTGGATATTAATGGAAATGTTACCACCGAGCAGGCGGTAGCTATCGAGAATGCAATATGGGATCAGCTCCCAGAGTTGCGCAACTTGCGGCCAGAGCAGATTGGCCGGTTCCTGGAGGGGCAGGAACACCGGCAGAGCCATCCGCTCGGGTTGACCCAGTTGCTTATTGCGTATCATCTTTTGCTTGGACATCTGGAAAAAGTAACTTATAAGAGATAAGGGGGATAATGGTATGAGAAGAAAACGTCCAATCATTCTGGGAATTGTGGGAGATAGTGCGGCGGGCAAGACCACGCTGACCAGCGGTCTGGTCAAGCTTATCGGGCCTGAGCGTGTCACCCACGTGTGTACGGATGACTACCACAAGTATGACCGTAAAGAACGTTCCGAGCGCAAGATTACCGCGCTCCATCCAGATTGTAACTATCTGGACATTATGCAGTTGCATCTGGAGCGGATGCACTATGGGCAACCCATTCTCAAGCCAGTCTATGACCACTCAAACGGAACATTGGCGCGGCCTGAGTATATCGAGCCAAAAGAGTTTGTGATTGTTGAAGGGTTGCTGGGGTATTATACACCGACCCTGCGCAGTTTCTATGACATCAAGGTCTATCTGGGGCCAGATGAAGATTTGCGCAAGCAGTGGAAGATCAAGCGGGATACGGCCAAGCGTGGTTATACGGAAGAACAGGTGCTTGCGGATATTGAGAAGCGTGAGCCAGATTCTGCCGCCTTTATTCGCCCACAGCGCGAGAACTCCGACATCATCATTCACTTTTACCCGCCCGAAGGGGTTACGGCTCGCGAGGCTGGTGCGAATCTGGATGTACGGTTGACCCTGCGTCCGACGGTGCCGCATCCCGACTTGAGCTATCTCTGGAATCTGCCCGATAGCCAGCAGGCTGGCATTCGCGCCTTCCTGGACCGCGATAGCGGCAAGCCGGTGGATGTGCTCGAAATTGATGGGAGTGTGTCACCGGAAGCGGCTGCTCGCCTGGAGCAGGTCATCTGGGACCATATGCCGGACGTCAAGCCGCTGGGTGCCGACCAGTTTGGTGATTACTTCGACAGCAATGGCGTGCGCCATAGCGACCCGCTGGCGTTGACGCAGCTTCTGCTGACCTATCACTTGCTGCGCCGCTACAAAGACGTGGTAGAGCTGCCATTTGCTCGCCCGTCTGCTGCGTTGAGTCGGCTGGTTAGCGCGTAAAACGTATGAGACACCGTGAGACACCGTAGACCGGATAGTTCCTAAACCATAGAAATCTCTGGCATGGAGCTACCAGACGGCTCTTCGG
>CAYFVX010000548.1:0-3937 GCA_964346425.1 uncultured Chloroflexaceae bacterium
GCGTGCGTTCTTTGCCGTGCGCAAGCAGCACACAAAACAGGTGAAACCTGTTGAGGGTATCACCCAGTCCTCTGGCACAATTCTTGCAAATCAATAACCGGAAGCATTCGGGGAACAATTTCGCAACAGGCATCTGAAAATAGGAAAGGAGCAGTTCCCCTGAAAAAGAGAGGGTCCTATGGCAACACAACAACAAGGAACCATTGAAGCACTCAACAGCCTGATCAAAGTTTGCGAGGACAGTACCCGCATGTTTGAAACGGCTGCTGAAACGATGTCCAACGAATTGCTTACCACGCTCTTCTCGAACTATGCGCAACAACGTTCCCAATTTGCCATCGCTCTAAAAGCAGAAGTGCGCCGCGAGGGAGGCAAACCAGAACAGCAAGGAACGCTTTCGGGAGCAATGCATCGTAGTTGGACAAATATCAAAGCTGCGCTTAGTAGCCAGGATGGACAAACGGCTATCAAGGAATGCGCTCGCAGCGAAGAGCTGGTGATGCAAACGTATGAGGAAGTGTTACAGCAACGACTGCCAGCCGATGTCATCAACCTGATCAAGCGACAACACGAAGAAATTACCTTGATCCATCGCAATATCCAGCGCATCGAACAACGGATTGATGCCATATCATGAGGCAGGAACATGCATTCCCATTATTTTTCTGAACCCCAACAGTCCGCTCCCGCGTGCCGCTTTATGCCAGGTTCGGATAATGACTTTTACCACAGATGAACACAGATGAACACAGATTGCGCTGTTTGTATCCCTGCAAATCGGCAACTCTGCGTCTCTGTGTTTCATAAGTAATTATCCGAACAAGGTAGTATACCAGTGACGAGTGAGGAGTGAGGAGTGAGGAGCCGATGCAATGCGTTCTATCGCACCAGTTTTCGCAACTGTTCACCCGAACATGGTATTACTGCGGACAGCACGCGGAGTTTGACTGCGAGCCATCCACTATCCATCCCTCACATGTGTAGAGGTTTTTCGCTTGCAAGAACCCCGTGGGGAATCGTAGCCGCGGTTTTTAACCGCGGGATCTGCCCATACGTCCGTTTCTTTTGCGGCAAAACCCGCCCGACTGCCGCACGGTGGATGCATAACACAGAGGGAGAACCATCGGCTACAAGCCGCTGCGACGGTATCCCCCGACCGCTTTGCAAAGCGGTCTCAAAAAAGTCTACACATGTGAGACTATCCTTCCTCCTCTGCCGGCTTTGGTTGTTCCTGGGATAGCTTGCGATTGTAGCGATTCATCGCTGCCGTCCATCCTTCGCGCAAGGCTAACTCCACCGCATCACCAACCTGCTCCAGAATACCTGGCACCTGCTCCTCATCTTCAGCGGAAAACCGTCCCAGCACATAGGAAGAAACATCCCACTGTGGTGGCGGACTGCCAATGCCAACCCGCAAGCGAGCGAAGTCCTGGTTTTTGAGCTGTCCAATGATAGACTTCATCCCATTGTGCGTTCCCGCACTGCCCCGCTGACGCAACCGCAACGTCCCAAATGGCAGATCGAGATCATCGTAGATCACCATAAGCTCCTGTGCGGGATCAACTTTATACCAGTTACATAACCCGGTAACCGCAAACCCACTCGAATTCATGTAGGTAAAAGGCTTTGCCAACACCACCCGTTCCCCGCCAATAGTTCCTTCAGCGAGCCGCGCCCGCGAACGTTTACGGGAAAAATCGAGATGATGCCGTTTTGCCAGATGCGTAACACACCGGAACCCAATATTATGTCGTGTTAAGCGATACTCTTCGCCCGGATTGCCCAGACCAACAATCAACCACACAAAACCATTCCTTCCTTTGCAATCAAACCTTCATTTTCCTCCCTGGCATTATATGGTAAAATTGGCAACAGGTATTGTGCAATGTCATGAAAATGAAGAGGAGCATGGATGGACAGAAGCCTGAATCCTGTGTTCAAACCATCGCCAGTGCTGGCAGTTACGCAAATTTTGCAACGGAAACGAGGAGGATGGCTCAGCCATATCATTTTACTTGTATGCGACCAGGCACTCGTCCTGCTTGGGTTCAGCCTCGCCTATTTCATGCGCTACCATGCCGAATGGCCGGCCATACTCAAGCCCATCGTCTCGGAAGTAGCAACTCAAAACTTTGTAGACTTCAGCGCATTTCTGCCCATCACGATACTCCTGATGTTTGCCCTCTTCATTCTTTTTGAAACCAAAGGGCTGTATCGCCTGCCACGCGGCACCAGTCTGCTAGACTATGGGAGCATCATTCTCAGCAGTGTTTTGACCGGCATCGCCTTCTTAATCGTGCTGGTCTTTCTCTATCGCCCATTCTACTACTCCCGCTTGATATTTGCCTTTGCCGGATTCAATATCGTCGTGCTGCTCATGCTCTGGCGAACCTTCCTGACCATGGCACGCCGCTGGGCATGGTACCACGGTATCGGTCTGGAACGTGTCCTCGTGGTAGGCGGCAATGGGCTGGGCCATCAGGTTATGGATGCCATCGCAGCCCAACCAGGCCAGGGCTACCATCTGGTCGGCTATCTGCACGACCGCCCTGCTACCACAACGGAACGTTCACGCTATCGTCACCTGGGCAGCATAGACTACATCAAGCGGCATGTGACCGCCGACAATGTAGACCTGATCGTCCTTGCGCTCCCCTTCTGGGAACATGGACGCCTGCCGCAACTCGTCCAGACATGCCGCTCGCTTGGCATCGAGTTTCAAATTGCTCCTGACCTGTATGAACTGAGCTTCGACCGCGTAGATGTTCTGAATGTCAGCGGCGTGCCGCTCATCGGGTTGAAAGAAAACTCGATTAAAGGCTGGAACCTGGCCGTCAAACGCTCGCTTGATGTCCTGCTTATCCTGCTCGCACTACCCTTCCTGCTGCCGCTGTTCCTGTTGATTTCGCTCATCATTCGCCTGGATTCTCGTGGCCCCGCACTCTTCCGTCAGACCCGCGTTGGCAAACATGGACACACTTTCACCTGCTACAAGTTCCGCACCATGGTCGTTGACGCGGAGCAGCGCAAAGCAGAACTGGTAAAACTCAATGAAGCAGATGGTCCCCTCTTCAAAATTCGCCGCGACCCACGGGTTACCCGCGTCGGACGGTTTTTGCGCCAGAGCAGTCTGGACGAACTGCCACAACTGCTGAATGTTTTGCGTGGAGACATGAGTCTGGTGGGCCCACGACCTGGTTTGCCCGAAGAAGTTGAACAATACACCACATGGCATCTTCGCCGCCTCGAGGTAACGCCCGGCCTGACAGGTCTCTGGCAGGTGCTAGGACGGAGCGACACAACATTTGATGAAATGGTACGCCTGGATATTTACTATACCGAAAACTGGTCAGTAGGTATGGATATACGCCTTCTGCTCAAAACAATACCTGTCGTTTTGCTCGGCAAGGGTGCATATTAACTGCCCGTGGAAGGCACTGAACAGAAATGCAAATAGGAAAACAAAACTATGAGAATACTTATTAGTGGAGGGGCTGGCTTCCTCGGCTCACACCTGAGCGACCGCCTGCTGGACGAGGGGCATACAGTCATCGCAATGGACAATCTCATCACCGGCAGCACAGACAACATCGCACACCTGGCCGGCCATGAACGGTTTACCTTTATCAAACACGATATAACCAACTACGTCTTCATTGAAGGCACCATTGACGCTATCCTGCACTTTGCTTCACCGGCTTCCCCTATAGACTACCTGGAACTCCCCATCCAGACCTTGAAAGTTGGTGCGCTTGGCACCCACAAAGCCCTGGGGCTTGCCAAAGACAAAAATGCCCGCTTCTTGCTCGCTTCCACCTCAGAAGTCTATGGCGACCCACAAATCCACCCCCAACCAGAAACTTACTATGGGCACGTCAATCCCATTGGTCCACGGGGAGTATATGATGAAGCCAAACGGTTTGCCGAAGCCATGACC
>CAYFVX010000549.1:0-3936 GCA_964346425.1 uncultured Chloroflexaceae bacterium
ACCACACCACTGGCGCATGGTGTTTTGCTTTTCATTCATACGGTACTGGCAACAGGTACACTCTGGTTACAAGAGCCTGGGGTTGCTCTTCATGCCAATCTGGTTTACAATATCAATCATAAAGTTTGATAGCATGAAAGTAGTAGTAGTTTAAGAGGAGCCGACGATGCCTCAAGCATCTACTCAATATGTGCTCGATAAAGTTGCCGCTGGTGAGCGTCTGTACTTCGATGAGTGTCTGCAAATCTATCGTGAAGCAGGTCTTCTCGAACTTGGCATGACCGCCAGAGCAGTACGTCAGTTGCGCGTACCCGGGCGTATGGTGACATACCTCGTAGACCGCAATATTAACTATACGAATGTATGTACCACAGGTTGCCAGTTTTGTGGCTACCATCGTCCTCCAGACCACGCTGAAGCCTATGTTATTACCAAAAGCGAATTATCCAGAAAAATTGAAGAATTAGTTCATTGGGGAGGAACTCGTATTTTGCTCCAGGGAGGCCACAACCCCAAATTGATGCTCGACTGGTATATGGACTTGCTGCAGTGGCTTAAAGCCATGTATCCGGATGTTGAACGGGATTGTTTTAGCCCCTCCGAAATTGATCATATTGCCAAAGCAAGTGGTTTGAGCACCCGCGAAGTCCTGGTTGAGCTACAGAAAGCAGGCTTGCAAGGATTGCCTGGGAGTGGTGCAGAAGTTTTGGATGACGAAATCCGTGACCGTTTCTCGCCCAAGAAACTCAAGACAGATGCCTGGTTGAGCATTATGCGCCAGGCCCAGGAACTGGGCCTGAATACGTCAGCCACGATGGTCATCGGGTTGAACGAAAAGATTGAACACCGCATGCGGCATCTGCAACGTATTCGCGATTTGCAAGATTACAGCATGCGCGAGCATGGGAATGGCTTTATTGCGTTTATTTCCTGGACCATGCAATACAGCGAAACGTCCAGTCTTGGTCGGAGTGGACTAAAAGACCAGTATAGTGTAACTGCGCACGAATATCTGCGCCACGCAACGGTTGCACGTATCTTTCTGGACAATATCCTGCATCATCAAGTGAGTTGGGTAACGCAGGGGCCAAAGATTGGGCAGATATCGCTTGAGTTTGGGATGGACGATTTCGGAAGCACGATGCTGGAGGAAAATGTCGTGTCATCCGTCAATGGTGGCAATGAGCCAGGCATGACTGAGGCGGAAATCCACCGATACATCCGCAATGCCGGTTATACGCCAGCCAAACGCGATACGGTGTACAGTATTGTGAAGGTGTTTGACAACCCGGAGGATTCGCCCACGTTGCAGCCATCGCCATCACAGCCGGTGCCAGTGGTGGCTGACCATGCGCCTGCTATACAAGTTTCGAATCATCTGAACTAACCGGTTTTTCATTGTCCATCAAAACATGTGTGTCGGTGCTGTTGGGACTTTGCCTCAAAAGCACCGACGCACAATCCCCCGATGTCGGATTTGCCCCCCATCCTCCCCCCTGCGTCGGAATCTGCAAAAAATCCGCCGCATTGCCGCAAAATATCTTCTTGACATTCGCAGTTTTGGGAAGTATTATAATCATATCACATGGATATAGTAGCAAATCAAGGATTTGTGCTAATAATCACAAAGTTCTTGATACCAACAACGTGTGTTTCGCCTGCTGCAATTTAACAACTACATAGTATAGAAGAACGCTGCAGACAGGAGGACACACGTGTCGTCAGAGCTACTGTGGGCAGTGCCACTGATTATCATCGGGATTGCTGTCGGGTTTGCGCTCGGGGTTCTCTGGTTTAGAAATGCTACCAACACCCGCATTCACAACAAAGAATCTGAAGCCCGCCTGATAGTAGAAGAGGCACGTTCCCAACAAAAAGAAATACTGTTGCAAGCGAAAGATGAAGCTTTGCGTATCCGCAATGAAGCAGAACTGGAAATAAAAGAATCACGGCAAGGATTGCAGAAGCAGGAAGAACGTTTGCAACGAAAAGAAGAAAACATTGATCGCAAATTGGAAAGTCTTGAGCGGCGTGAACGCCAGCAACAAAACAAAGAAAAACAGACCGAACAATTACATCAGGAAGCTGAACGGCTCAAGACCCAACAGGTAAAAGAACTGGAACGTATCGCGGCTTTAAGTTCCGAAGAAGCACGTGAGATTATTCTGGCAAAAGTGGAAAAAGAGTCACGTGATGATGCTGCCCGCCGCCTGCGAGAAATTGAGCAAGATACGCAAGAACAGGCTGATAAAACAGCCCGCAAAATTATTAGTCAGGCAATTCAGCGATGCGCCTCAGATTATGTGGCAGAAGTTACCGTCTCCACAGTCAATTTGCCAGGCGAAGAATTAAAAGGACGTATTATTGGTCGGGAAGGGCGCAATATTCGCGCCTTTGAACAAACGACCGGCGTTGATATTATCGTTGATGATACACCAGAAGCTGTTACATTATCCTGCCACGACCCCGTTCGCCGGGAAGTGGCACGTGTCGCACTGATCAAGCTGTTGAAGGATGGGCGGATTCATCCTTCACGTATTGAGGAGGTGGTAATTCGCTCACAACATGAGATTGAACAGGTTATGCGTGAGGAGGGTGAGCGTGTTGCCTATGAAGCAAACGTACAAGGATTACACCCTGACCTCATAAAACTGTTGGGTCGGCTCAAGTATCGAACGAGCTATGGGCAAAATGTCTTACAACATTCGCTGGAATGCTCGCTGCTGGCCGCACATATGGCGGCTGAACTGGGCGTCAATGTGAATGTTGCCAAGACATCGGCACTTCTCCATGATATTGGAAAAGCAGTTGATCACGAAGTGCAAGGACCGCACGCTCTCGTAGGTGCCGATATTGTGCGTCGATTGGGGCGGTCGGTAGCTATTGTGCATGCGATAGCGGCCCATCACAATGATGAAGAACCGCAAACCGTCGAAGCTTTTCTCGTTCAAGCGGCTGACGCTATCTCCGGTGGTCGGCCTGGTGCTCGACGTGAAACACTGGATTTGTACATCAAACGGTTGGAGGCCCTTGAGCTGATTGCTACATCTTTTGAAGGTGTGCAACGAGCTTTTGCAGTTCAGGCAGGGCGAGAAGTCCGCGTGATGGTTCAACCGGATACTCTCGACGACCTTGCCAGTATTCATCTGGCCCATACAGTTGCCAAGAAGATTGAAGAGAGCCTGCAATATCCTGGTCAGATAAAGGTGACAATCATCAGGGAAACGCGGGCTGTCAATTACGCTCGATAATCCTGAGACACCTGACAATGTAGTCCGTCAGTCAACCAATTCGACGAACTCGAAGGAGGAACGCAATGAATGCTGCCCAGTCACTACAAATTGCTCGTGCCGTTGGAGCAAGCAGTGAAGATTTCGATTTTGAGCATGGCGATAGTGCCGAGATGCTCAAAGTTTCAACCCGTTCACGTCCAAGTGCCGTAGCCGGTGCTATCGCGGGCGTAATTCGCGAGTTTGGCGTTGCAGAGGTTCAATCTATTGGGGCCGGTGCGACGAATCAGGCAATCAAAGCGGTTGCTATTGCCCGAAGCTATTTACGCGAGGATGGTATTGATATTACGTGTGTCCCGTCGTTCATAGATATATCTATTGATAACCAAGAACGAACAGCTATTCGCCTGCTGGTGGAACGACGGTAATATCATCTTCATAGCGCAGTCGGGCACTCTGCCCGCTGCGCTTTTTTGCGTAACCAATGAACAACAGCGGGGATTCGCCTGCGTCTATTTGCTGCGTGCGGGGGCTCTGTGCAACAATTTCCCCGGCAGTACGTAGGGTTTTTTTGCTGCCAGAAAACATGGACGGTCTTATGATTGCACGGTGCCCCGATCCAGTCTATTCTGGCGGTCATGGTTCAACACCTCAATGGGGGTACCCATAGAAACGCGAGGGAACCCGGTTTCCTCTCAACCTGATG
>CAYFVX010000550.1:0-3928 GCA_964346425.1 uncultured Chloroflexaceae bacterium
CCCTTTACCAATGGGCTATTTGTAAGTTTTTTGCATCTCAATGCACATCCCGTGGATGGAAAGAAGTGGGTGGTGGATAGTAGATAGGAAGCACACAGTTCCAGAAATTGACACCCCCCCCCTGCATCCTATAATTTAGCCAGCTAACAAACTAGCCTGACCGGTGGATAATCCGCAATGTCTTCACAAAAACCCTTTTATGAAACAACCAGTTTCCTGCACGCCACGACGTGCCGAATAACCCGCACCTATGGCGCAAAGCTGCTTGCCGAGATTGGCCTCTACCCTGGGCAGGAGATGATCCTGGCACTGCTCTGGCAGGAGGATGGTCTAACCCACTCATACATTACCGAGCACCTGGGACTTCAGCCACCCACCGTTACCCGCATGTTGCAGCGTATGGAAAGCAGCGGGCTTATCAAACGCTCGCCCGACCCTGCCGACAACCGCGTTTTGCGCGTGTCGCTCACGCAAAAAGGATGCGATATTCGCCAGCAAATTGAGGACATCTGGCAACGGGTAGAGGAGCAGCTGCTTGCGGGGTTCAGCGTGGAAGAAAAGATTATTTTTCGCCGCTTGCTCATGCAGATACAGCAGAACGTCAAGCAGAACACCTGATACCCCCATGTTCGTCTGATTACTTATAAAACGCAGAGACGCAGAGATGCAGAGATGTGGAAGCAACCGTAGGGGAATATCAGGTTGCGAGGGGATTTCATCCCCTCGCGCTCCCCTGGAATTTCATCCTCTATCACACCAGATTCGAGTGATTACTTATCGCGACTGGTGCGATAGAGCGCATTGCAGACACTCATCACTCATCACTCATCACTCGTCACTGGTATGACTGGACTTTGCCCTCCTACTCAACGTATAATACCCGGAAACTCTTGAAAGGAAAGTGAAAAATGGAAAAAGCGAAAAAAGCAAAATTGACTGAAGGAAAAATTGGTACGACATTATTGAAACTTGCAATTCCTATGTTTATTGGCATTCTGAGTATGATTGCATTTAATCTGGTTGACACGTTCTTTGTTGCTCAACTTGGGACCAATGAACTGGCCGCGATGAGCTTTACCTTCCCGGTCATCATGGTTATCGGGAGCCTGGCGATGGGGTTGGGCATTGGCACCTCTGCGCTCGTTTCGCGGGCTATCGGTGAAGGCAACTCTGACAAAGTTAAACGCCTCACCACCGACGGATTGGTGCTGGCGGTGCTGGTCGTCATCGTTGGTGTTATCGTGGGCATCCTGACGATAGACCCGCTCTTCCGTGCGCTGGGAGCCACCCCGGAAGTGCTGGTGCATATCCGTAGCTATATTACCATCTGGTACCTGGGCGTGGTCTTTGTGGTGGTACCAATGGTGGGCAACAGCATCATCCGCGCAACGGGCGATACGAAAACGCCCAGCCTGATAATGCTGCTTGTTGTCATCGTCAACACTATCATGGATCCGTTGCTCATCTTTGGCATCGGCCCCTTTCCACGGCTGGAACTGGTGGGTGCCGCCATCGCTACCGTGATAGCCCGCGCCATCACGCTGGTGGTTGCCATCTGGGTGCTGGCCGTGCGTGAGAAAATGATTACGTTTGAGCCGCCAAAACTGGATTTCGTGCTGAAATCCTGGCGGCAAATTCTGTATATCGGCATCCCCAGTGCCGCCTCGCAGATGATCATTCCCGTCTCCATCGCCATCATCACTGCAATGGTTGCAGCGTATGGGCCTTCGGCGGTGGCCGGCTTTGGCGTCGCCTCGCGTATTGATATTTTTGCGCTGGCGGTAACCATTGCCCTGGGAGCAGTGCTCTCGCCCTTTGTCGGGCAAAACTGGGGGGCGGGCCTCAAGCAACGGGTGGACATCGCGGTCACGCACAGCTTTCGCTTTACGGTCGGGTGGGGACTGCTCGTCTTTCTCGTGTTCATCGTGGCTGGCCGACCGGTCGCCGCGCTGTTTAGCGACAATCCTGACGTCATCGCTACCATTGTCCTCTACCTTGCAATGGTGCCGTTGAGCTACGCGTTTCAGGGCATGCTCAACCTGGCAAACAGCGTGCTGAATGTGTTGCAAAAACCATTGCACGCCGCCGCACTTACCGCTGTGCAAATGTTTGTCTTGCTCATTCCGCTGGCGTATATCGGCTCATCGCTCTTTGGCCTGGTGGGTATTTTCGGGGCGATTATCGTCGCGAATACTATCGCTGGCATAGGTGGGTATTTCGTTTTACGCCGTGCAATCGAAGATGTTACCTGGGAAACCAGCACAAGAGCCACACCCCAGGCCGGCGTCGCTTTGTCAGCGGAAAGTCAGGAAAGTCCTGCATGATAAGACTCTGTTGGTAAAGGTGGTTTGGGTGATACGGTAGGGGTTTGGCGTTGCCAAACCCCTGCCTGGGGTAGGCGAGCCGCCTGCGCTCCCAGGGGTTGGACGGACTTTCCCAACAGAGTCATGATAATAAGCATGGTCAGGAGAGAAACCGATGAAATATACACCAAAGGCGCAATTGACCGAGGGTTCCATTGGCCCCATGCTGGTGCGGCTCACCATCCCCATGGTCTTCGGGGTGCTTGGCATGGTGATTTTCAATCTGGTGGATACGTTCTTTGTCGGGCAACTTGGCACGATTGAACTGGCTGCGATGAGTTTTACCTTTCCGGTCGCGCTCATCGTGGGCAGTATGGCGATGGGGCTGGGCATCGGTACCTCGGCGGTTATCTCGCGGGCGATTGGCGAAGGGGATAGCGAACGGGTGCAGCGATTGACGACCGATGCGCTGCTGCTCGCCGTGCTGGTCGGCGTGCTCTTTGGGCTACTTGGCATCCTGACGATAGAACCGGTGTTTCGCCTTATGGGGGCTACCGATGACATCATGCCCTTTATCCGCCAGTATATGCTGCTGTATTATGTGGGCGTGATGTTCATGGTCGTGCCGATGGTGGGCAACAACACGCTACGAGCGACCGGGGATACGAAAACGCCGGCCATCATTATGATTGTCGCGGTGATTATCAATCTGGTGCTTGATCCCCTGCTCATCTTTGGCATCGGCCCATTCCCGCGGCTGGAGCTGGCCGGGGCTGCGCTGACGACTGTCATAGCACGGATTGCCAGCTTTTCAATGGTGCTGGGCGTTCTCCACTTCCGCGAGCACATGCTCACCTTTGTGCGCCCCCGCCTGAGCACAGTCATCAACTCATGGAAAGACATCCTCTACATAGGACTGCCCACCGGCGCGACCAACGTTATTACGCCGCTGGCAATGGGCGTGCTGACACGACTGATCGCCACCTATGGCGCGGCTGCGGTGGCTGGCTTTGGTGCGGCCACGCGCATAGACCTGCTGGCGATGATTGTGCTTATGGCCCTCTCAACCGTGCTCGCGCCCTTCGTGGGGCAAAACTGGGGTGCAGGACTCAAAGAACGGGTAGACACCGCTATCACATATAGCCTGGCTTTCACGCTCGGCTGGGGTGCGCTGATGTATCTCCTGTTCCTGGCGTCTGGAACACCGGTTGCCTCGCTCTTCAATGATAATCCGAACGTCATTGCCGTTATGACGTTGTATCTTTCGATTGTCCCGCTCGGCTATGGCTTACAGGGGACGGTCTCGCTGACCAATAGTGTGCTGAACGTGTTGCAGAAACCGCTGCATGCGGCCGCTTTGACGATTGGGCAGATGTTTGGTTTGCTGGTACCGTTTGCCTATGTGGGGTCATATCTGTGGGGGCTTTCTGGCATCTTCAGCGGCATGGTGATAGCGCACTGCATCGCTGCTGTCGTCGCCTACTTTGTGCTACGGCATGTCCTGGGCACAGTGCAGTGGGAGCAAAGCGAACAGAGCCAGCCGGTGGCGACGGGAATGGTATAATACCAGTCACTACCTTTGCAGATTTTCGGACTTCAACCGCCAAGAACGCCAAGAACGCCAA
>CAYFVX010000551.1:0-3927 GCA_964346425.1 uncultured Chloroflexaceae bacterium
CAGGTCTTCAATCGGAACTGCAGTGGGATTTGGCACTTTCACGCGCAGGAAGGGCAATCCATAAAATGTTGCCTGCATCAGCGATTTCACGTCATACACGTCAATGCTGCTTGCATTTTCAATGTATCGCTGTTTGGCGTCTACCAGCCCCATACCGGCTGTCTGCCCGATGTATTGTCCATTGTCGTCTGTGACGTTGCGGCCCAGTTCGGCACTATAAAGCGCGGAAAGCCGTTCCGTGTAGGCAATCAAGTCATAATCGCCATAGCCATAGCCCGTATTGCCGATAAGATTGCCACCTTGCTTGTTGTATGCCTGCGCAAAATCGGCCAGATAGAGTGCATCTACCCCTGGTTTCAAAGCAGTGCGTGCGTCACCAGTTTCATTTGTCTGCGCACCTTCCACATTCAACCCGCTATGACACCCCACCGAATAGCAGATACGGTTGGTGAAATAATGGCGGGAAAGTCCAGGGCTTTGCATACTGCTGGTAGGGGTGAGAATGCTCTGTGCCAGGAACGTGGGTTTTGTTTCATCCTCCCACGCCTCCGGCGGATACGCCTGAAAATGCTCAAAGTGGGTATTGACAGACTGGATAGCCAGCGGACTGTAGACCGTATAGGGCGAGGTCTGGAATGCCTCAAACTGTCCATCAAACCACACATCCTGCAAATCGGCTGCTGTCCACGTGTTCGTATTGAGGAAATTGACCGACGATATGCCAAGTTTGGTAAAAATAACAGTGATAGCATTCGCCTGGTCTTGCAGAAAATCATACCCCGTCACAACCGCGCGGCTATACGTAGCGGTGGCATCAATCGCAAAGGGAAGATTGCCGATAGCATATTGCTCCAGATAGCTGTGGATTTCCGTGGGAGTTTCAACCAGACGGCCTACTGCTCGGTCGGCAATATACAGCGGATTTTCCGGCCAGTAGTAAGGATAATCATTGCCATAAATCTCGTCAGTCAGGGTTGAACGATAGCGCAGCGAACCAGCCAGCGGCGTATTCTCGTCCACAATGTCCAGGCTATTGAGATAGGCGTAATATTCATCCTGGTTGGCAAAGGTAGTCAGGTCAGGCGCACGATAAAAGGGGATAACCCCATCAGGCCCGACGAGCACAATGTATTCCACATTTGGATAGAGCGCGTCAGCTTGTGCCTGCTCTGTTTGGTCATTTGAGGGGTTGCGCACCGTTGCGGCCGTAATGAAATTATCTATGGTGTGCGCAATACGATTTGCCAGGAAAGGATTAGATGGGTCTGCATCCCAATCAGCATACATATCCTGCAACGTGTCAACTCCGGAGGCCGGGTCTATTGATTCGACCATGTCCAGGTCAAGCACGGTTGCGGGCATGCCCGCGTCATTCAACTGCCCGATAAGCTTTGGCAGCACGCTGTTATTCAAGTCATCAACCTCCTGGGTAGCCTGGGGATACAGTTGCTTCATTCTGCGGTTGCTGACTACAAAGACTGTTTTGATGGCCGGGTCACGTAACGGCGTACCATCCGCGAGTTCGGTTGGCAGCAGGATAGCCGGTGCTTGCTCTGGAGCAGCAATGTCGCTTCCAACTGCTTCGACCTGCAGCGTATACTCGTTGTCTGCATCAAACTCACTATTATTGCTAAACACCACGAGGTAGTACTCGCCCGGTTGCCAGAGCATGGTATCAATCAACTCGTTATCTGTTCCGATTTCCATGCTTATTGCCATCAGACCACTGGCGGCGCGTCTGCCACTGGCGGCGCGTCTGCCGCTGGCGGCCCGCCGCCCAATATCGACCATACGACCACTGGCGGCGCGTCTGCCGCTGGCGGCGCGTCTGCCACTGGCGGCGCGTCTGCCGCTGGCGGCGCGTCTGCCGCTGGCAGCGCGTCTGCCGCTGGCGGCGCGTCTGCCGCTGGCGGCCCGCCGTCCCATATCGGTGACAGTGAAGAGACCATCATCCAGCATGCCCAACTCCTCGGAATAGGGGGTCAGGCTACCGAGAATCAAGTCATAATCACTACCTTCAGGAATATTGGTGAGGGTAATAATCAAGGTGGACGCCGGTGCTGTGGTCGTTATCTTAAACCAATCAAGGTCTTCGGGCCGATCAATTTTGCCGTTGACAGACTCTATCAGCTCGTCGTCTTTGCCAATTGTTCCGATATCTTGTATGTCTTCTTTGCCTACTTCAAAATCATTAGGTTCCTGTTCATCCAGACCAGTGAGGAGCGTTTGAGAAGGTTGGGGCGTTGATGGAGCTTCCTTTGCGTGGGTTGTTTGCATCTGCTGTTGCAATAGCCCGACCGGTAGTGTAAGAATGCCAATGAGGAGTAAAAAAATACAATTACGTATCAGATGAACCCATTTCATACCTGCCCTCCAGAGTTTCATTTCCAAATAACCAGTAGCTACCCATTTTGCTACATGTAACGTCTTTCTTTCCGTAATGTTACAAGGGCTGTCTGGCTCTTGCAAATTTTTCCCCTGGTTGCTACAATTAACAGAGGATGCAACTCAAATATTTGATGTTGATGCATTCAGTGTCGTTATGTTTCCTCATTATTGAATGGTAACCTCGCTGGCAGAAGCAACTGCTGAATAGTTGGTTTTAGTATCACAATGTTACGCTACCGTTCCATGTCCCGTAATTATGGGCGAATAACCGGGCGGCGACTGCGACGCAAAGCAGCCTATCCAACGCTTCTTCGTCGGGGACGCAATGGAGGAGAAGACGCCCTCACTGGCATACCACGTCTGGCAACCCAGGGGATTGTGGCACTGTTTATTCTTGCGTTGATCTTTGTTGCGCTGACAAGCACCACGGCATTTGTTGTGTATGCTCAGATTGCTGCAACACTCAAGCCCCGGCTTGCTGCGCTGGATGAGCGCAATGTTTTTGAGACCTCGCGTATTTACGATCGCAATGGAACATTACTCTACGAGTTTTTTGGCTCTGGCAGACGTATCAGAGTTGAACTGGATGATGTTTCCCCGCTGGTAATCAACGCGACAATATCTATTGAAGACAAAACCTTCTTTTCCAATACCGGCGTGGATTATGAAGGCATTATTCGGGCACTCTATCAAAACTTGAGCGCGGAAGAAGAAATAAGTGGTGCTTCAACGATTACGCAGCAGGTTATCAAAAATGTTATTCTCTCTGATGAAGAGCGAAGCTATGAAAAACGCTATGAGCGCAAGTTCAAAGAGATTATTCTGGCGCAAGAGCTAAACCAGGTGTATGACAAAGAGCAAATCCTGGAGCTTTATCTCAATGAGGTTTATTATGGAAATCTGGCATATGGTATTGAAGCTGCCAGCCGTGTCTATTTTGGTACCCATGCCGATGAACTGAACCTGCCACAGGCGGCACTCCTGAGTGGGTTGCCGCAACTGCCAAGCAGGTATGACCCGATCAACTACCTGCGGCACGATGAGCAAGGCGGATTTTTACCCGGCGTCGAGCTGGAAAGTGGCTGGCGCGACTCCGATTATCAATTCCCCGAAGAGGTTGCTCCTCCCAAGTGGCGTCAGGTCGCGGTGCTGCGCCAGATGGTAGATGAGGGGTATATCACCCAGGCAGAGGCGCGACAGGCCGTTGCCCAGGATTTACGCTTTGCCCCACAGGAAGTTCCTATTCATGCACCCCATTTTGTGTTTTATGCTCGCAATCTGCTAGAAGAAAAATACGGACAAAAACTGGTCAGCGAGGGAGGTTTGAATATCTATACCTCACTTGACTTAAATTTGCAGCGGATGGTGCAGCAAAAAGCGGTTGAGCATATTGCCAACCTTGAATATCGCAATATCCACAATGCATCCGTTGTTGTTATGCAGCCCGAAACCGGGCAGATACTTGCAATGGTGGGCAGTGTGGATTACAACGCGGTCAAGCCTACCAATACCCCTGGTGAAGAAGGAAATGTGCTTGAT
>CAYFVX010000552.1:0-3914 GCA_964346425.1 uncultured Chloroflexaceae bacterium
CGTGATGCCCATGGCAACGCAGAAACGCTTTAGTTATTCATGATCAGATCCATAATCTATGAATGCGAGAAGGAGATGCTGTTATGAGACTCAGTGCGCCTAAAGTTGTTACCTTCTGGATTGCCGTGGCTCTCGCGGTGCTTGGCATCCTTGCTTCACAAGGAGTTCTCGCGGCGCTTGCCAGTTACGCTTTCTGGTTGGTAGTGGTTGGGTTTGTGGTCTTGGCCCTCGGCACTTTGATGAAAGGTATTTAATGCTGCCAAGTCAGCAGCCCAACATAACAGGGGGGACGACGGCTGTAAGGCCGTCGTCCCTCGACTTGTAGGGCCGGAAGTCACGCGCAACTTGACCACCCCCGCGCAGGTCCGCAGTTTCTACCCTTCTCCGCCAAGCCCGCCGCCTTCCTCGCTACGACCCTGAAACGTGAGGGGGTGTATCGTCATCACAACCCCCACACTTCTCCCATCTCTGTGATTGACGGATCCTCATAACGCTCTAAAGTCGCTATCCATGCTGGCATTTCTTCTTTGATAATCTTTTTAAGAGAATCCAAATCTTCTCTTGTTACTTCCCCTCTTTCTTGTAGAAACGTATAGAATTTCTTCAAACTCGCCGCGTTGCTCTTGATTGACGCCTTGCTCGACCACATCGCCTTTTTGATAAACCAATAGCCAAGAAAGAATCCGATGTCCAACGCCCCGTTCTTTGCAGGCGTGGCCTCTTCATTTAACAGAAATTCATTGATGTAAAAATCGACATTGTCGATGTGCTTCCCGATGGTTCTTTCAGTCAAATTTTTTTCTTGTAACCATTTCTCAAATTCATCTAACAACTCTTGGTTTTCTGCTCTTATTCGTTCACAGTCTTTCTCATATTGTGCGTAATTCTCCATCGCTCTCTCCTTATTTTGCTCAATAGTTTGGTTGCCTGGGTGGGATTATATACGTGTTTGTTGATATCCATATCCACTTTCTTGGGAAAATATCACAATCATCAACGCTAGTGGAAGCGCAGCCAAATACACCCAGTTCTTCTCGGTGTGGGCTGTCAAGTTTTGCAGACCGACGGCAGTAGGGGTGTCGGACTGGGTGTACTTCAAGTCATTATTGGTATTGTCAAAATAGCTGATGGCGGGAAACCCATTGATTACCGCTAAGGAGGTATACTGCCCCACCCTTCCCGTGCTGTCAACCGTACCGCAGAGCCAGGTATTCCCACCCGGGCCACAGTTACCGCTCGTATCCCCGCCTTGGTAACGGGCGTATTTCAAGTCGCCGTTGGTATTGTCGAAATAGCTGATGGCAGGCTCTTCACTGACCACAGCCAGGGAGTTGTACCTGCCCATATCTCCTGTGTTTTCAACTGTATCACACTGCCAGGTATTCCCGCCCGGGCCGCAGTTACCGCTGGTCGCCCCGCCCAGGTAACAGGCGTACTTCAAATCGTCGCTGGTGTTGTCGAAATAGCTGATGGCGGGCTGCCCACTGACCTCTGCCAGGGAAGGGGCAAAGCCCACAGATCCCGTGCTGTCGACCGTATCGCACTGCCAGGTGTTCCCGCCTGGGCCGCAGTTGCCGCTGGTTGCCCCGTCCAGGTAACGCGCGTACTTCAAGTTACTGTTGGCGCTGTCGTAATAGCCGATGGCGGGCTGCCCACCGACCTCTGCCAGGGAGGTGTCCTGGCCCATGCCCGACGTGCCATCGATCGTATCACACTGCCAGGTGTTCCCGTCCGGGCCGCAGTTGCCGCTGGTCGCCCCGCCCAGGTAATAAGCGTACTTCAAGCCGTTGTTGAAGGCATAATAGCTGATGGCGGGCTGTCCACTAATCTCTGCCAGGGAGTTTGAACGACCCACAGATCCCGTGCTGTCGACCGTATCGCACTGCCACGTGTTCCCGCCCGGGCCACAGTTGCCGGTGGTCGCCCCGCCCAGGTAACGCGCATACTCCAAGTCGTAGTGGGTGATGTCATAATAACTAATAGCAGGTTGTCCACTGACCTCCGCTAGGGAGGTGTCGGCGATTTCAGCTCCCGTGCTATCGATTGTATCACACTGCCACGTGTTCCCGCCCGGGCCGCAGTTGCCGGTGGTCGCCCCGTCCAGGTACCGGGTGTACTTCAAGCCATGGGCATTGGCGGAATAGCTGACCGCGGGCTGCCCACTGACCTCCGCCAGGGAGGTGTACTCGCCCACATCCCCTGTACTGTCGATGGTCTGGGCGCTCCAGGCGGCGTAGGCGGCCGGGACGATCACCAGCGCCATGACGAAAACCAGGCTGATCCAAAGGACATTTTTCTTTAATGTTCGCATGATTTTTCCTCTTCGTTGTTTGTTTCGGCACAAACCTTGGTATCAAAACGCCATCGGTGCTTTCGCACACCATCCAGCACGAAAAGGTCGTCGATACCCATTCGTTTATTCGTTTCCCATTCGAGTCGGCCCGGCAGCCCGGCTATACTTTTCGCGCTCTTAGTGCCCTCCTACGCAACTTCAGTTCGGAAAATATGGCCCACAAGAAAACGCCGGCGCCTCCGAGGGTTTGAACAAGGGGCATGCCTTCCAGCACGAGACGAATCCCACTTTCAGATGGCTGCCATATCGTTGCGAAAGCATAGACTCCCGTTGCTGCCACAGGCATCGCAACCAGAGCCAGGACGTGAACCCCCTTCACCGACCCTGCCAGTTCGGAGAAGACCGTCGGGTTCGATCCATTCGCTTCCCCGACACGACCCGCGCGCAACCCTAGAAAGACGATCCCGAGAAGAACGACCAGCTTCACAATCGCCACAGGTAGGACTGGAAAGACCGTGAGGCTGAAGAGTGCGACGAGAGAGAGCCCTATCAACCATTTCTCGACCTTGCTGAGCTTGAATGCTCGAGGCCACACTCCTTGCCCCAGCAACCAGTGACTCAGCGCTAACGTTGAGGCGAACACGAACGCATACAAGCCAAAATCAACAATCGACCATCGATCAACACGTGCCGGGCCGTCAAACGCCTCCGGCAGCCACCAGGTTATGGCCCAGATCCCCCAAAACAAGCCAAACACAGATCCAAAGGTTAGGACCCGCTCCCATTGTCCCTTCACCAGCCACCTGCGCAAAAGATACCAGCCAAATACGAGGCCGAGAAGCCCGTGCCAGCCAATAAAGTAAGCGGGCATCAACACGTCGAGAAGGCCGGCTTCATACAGCACCGTCGTCAGCACCCCT
Organism: uncultured Chloroflexaceae bacterium; assembly: GCA_964346425.1. Taxonomy (GTDB): domain Bacteria; phylum Chloroflexota; class Chloroflexia; order Chloroflexales; family Chloroflexaceae; genus JAAUSY01. Next base: position 3,214 of record CAYFVX010000552.1, read on the forward strand.
TCGATAAGGAAAGCATAGAGAGCCCCGACCAAAACCAGTGCCGACACTCGCCGCACACGAAAGTAGTCAATCGCCCACAAGCAAGCATAGACAGGGAAAGCATAGTACAGCACCAGCTCGACGTAGGCATATCCTTGGACGTGCCAATAGGCTTTCTCCGAAAAGAAAACTGTGATGGCGGTAGAAAGCCCGACAAACAATAGACGGCGAATCATGCTTTTCATATCCCTGTGTCTTTCTGGTTATCGCGCCTCGCGTGATTCCTGACCGGTCAACGCGATGAGGAGCGAAAGCTGTTGTTGAGATCTTTGAAGGTGTGCCTGTGTTCGCGCTCGAGGGTCGCCTTGGACGGTGCGAGCAGCGGCAACGTCATCATCTTCTCCTGTGCGCGGGCCATGACCACGTCATCTTCGCCCCTGAAGACGGTGAACCGGAACCGGGCCTTGACCATGCCGCCCAAGGTCACCCCCATCGCGTCGAAGACCCTTTCGCCGTCTTCGCCGGAAGCGAGATCCAGAGACGAGGACTCAAGAACCCGACAGCGAATTTTCATAAACCATCCCACCTTGACGATGTACTCGTCGCCCGTCTTGAGGGGTTCTGTGGCTGGGGGGACAACCAGGGTGACGACCTCCTTGCCCCTCATTTTGCTCTCCGACCTCCACTCTCCCCATCTCGTCTGCGTCGCAATCCTTTCCCAT
>CAYFVX010000553.1:0-3912 GCA_964346425.1 uncultured Chloroflexaceae bacterium
CGCGGCTCGTCTGGGTGTCCGCTCCCTGACGGTCGCGGCTCGTGGGGTGGGGTTGATGGCTCGTCTGTGGGCGTCCGCTCCCTGACGGTCGCGGCTCGTGGGGTGGGGTTGATGGTTGTTGCGGCAAAGCCGCAACAACCATCAACCCCACCATTCATAACTCGCGTGCGGTGGCAATAATATCGCCAAACACACCGGCTGCCGTCACCTCCAGCCCCGCACCTGGCCCGCGGATGACCATACGTGGCACGGGTTCCTGGTAACGTTCGGTAGTGAAGACAATCATATTGTCTGGCCCACGCAGCCCGGCCAGCGGATGTTCCAGTGAAAGCTCGCGCAACCCCACGCTGGCACCGCCCGGCTCCACCGTGGCGACATAGCGCAGGGCCATCGAGCGCGTGCGTGCCTGGGCAACTCGTTCGGCAAACGTGCTATCCAACTCTGGCAGACGCTCCATAAACGCATCAACGCTCAGTTCAGCAAATTCAGGCGGGAACCAGGGTTCGGCGGGAATATCGCCAATCTCCCACGGCATGCCGCTGGTGCGTGCCAGGATGAGTGCTTTGCGGGCTACGTCCGAGCCGCTCAGGTCATCGCGCGGGTCAGGTTCAGTCCAGCCGTTGCTTTTGGCCGTTTGGACAGCCTGGGAAAGCGGGATATCTTCTTCCAGTGCGCCGCACAGGTAGCCGAGTGTGCCGCTCATCGCCGCCTCAATGCGCACCACCTGGTCACCGCTATCGAGCAACCGCTGCAACGTGTCGAGCACGGGCAACCCTGCGCCGACGGTTGCTTCATAACGCGTCGCGCCATGCGCTGTCAATGCGTTGAACACATCGAGCGATTTGCTCAGCGGACGCTTGTTGGCAAAGACGAGCCGATGCCCCGCGTTGACGGCGGCAACCATACTCTCTTCCAGCCCATCCGCAGCCGTCACGTCTACGATAATGCAGGGAGCCTCTGGCAAGAAGGTGTGCCACGCGCAGGGCGAGCAACCGCCATCCAGTTCCGCCAGCGGCTGGCGTTTCTGCCGCGCATCCAGCACCGCTTGCATGGTGGCCGGGCTGAGCATCTGGCCGGTATGTACCGCCCCGTTGGTCTCAACCAGGGCCAGGTAGCCGAGCTTGAAGCCGTAGCGTTGTTGCAGACTGTCCTGCTGCTGCATAAGCTGGTGCAGCAGCGTGCTGCCAATCCCCCCCACACCAATCTGGATAATGAAGATTTCTTGTGTCATAAAGGTCTCTGTCTCCATTTGCGTTCAATCATGAATATGCGGCAAGTATAGCATACTCTTGCGCAACCGGTGGTTTCTGGTACAATTTGACTGTTCAAAAGCAAACAGGACAGGCAGGTACTCCATATGGCTAAACGTATAGCTCTTTTTAATCACAAGGGTGGTGTTTCCCAGGCAACCATGGCCTTTCATCTTGGGCGAATGCTGGCGCATAACGATAGGCGGGTTATCCTGGTAGATGCGGACCCGCAAAGTGCGCTGACGAGTATGGGGCTAAACGTTGCTGGCAGAACTGACCTGGAAGCGTTTTATGAAAAAGAACCAGCCAGAAATTTGTATGCTGCCCTGCGACCAGTGTTTGAGTCAAATCCAGTGCCGATGAAAGCGGTTGATTGTGTTTCGTTAGATGAAGCAGGAAAGCTCTTTTTGTTGCCCGGCCATATTCGCCTGTCTGAGTACGAGGGAACTTTAGGATCAGCGCAGGTGCTTTCACCTTCACAGAGTACCCTTGCTAATATTCCTGGCTCAATTGCTTTCTTGCTCGATAAGACAGCCGAAAAATTCCAGGCTGATTATCTTTTGATTGATTTGCCTGCGGGCATGGGGTCTATACATCAAAATATGCTCATGACCAGTGATTTTTTCCTTGTTTCTCTTGGCCCGAATTATTTTTCTGCGGTAGCTATCGATTCGTTGACAACAATCTTATCGAAGTGGTATAGATGGGCAAAAAAGGCTGCTGCAATCCCTACGATTCGCGAATCCGCCTACCCCTTTCCTGAGCCAACTACAAAATTTCTTGGAATCGTTTTACACAACGAAAGAACAGATAATGTTTCTTCGCCTGCTGATGTTCAGAAATGGAGCAACAAGATACCTGAGCATGTAAAAAATGATCTCGTTCCGCTTCTTCAACAGCAAGATATGTTGCTTTCTGAAGAACAGTATGCTGCGCAGGGAGTGGGGGATTTTTGTCTGGGTACCTTTGCTATAGAACAAGAAGGTGCATTCGACGAGGTTTTTTCAGAAGTTGCTGACAAGATTATTGGGTTGACCAGCAATGCAGGAAGCAATTGACGAGTTTCGGGTAAATATGGGGCGGGTGCGTAATCTTGGTGCTCTTCACCAGACGCTCAGGAATCAGATGGCGCATGATGTTGATCTTTCGGATATCCTGCGTGCGGAGCTTGTTTTGGCAGTGAGTGCATTTGATTATTACATCCATGCATTGACCAAAGCAGGCATGATAGAAGTTTATCGTGGTCACCGTACACAAACTCCTGCCTTTCTCCGTTTTGCTGTTTCGCTGGAGAATATCTTGCAAGGGATGGCGGATCCGCAGAACATCGATTGGCTGGACTATGAGATACAAACGCGCCATGGCTGGCAAAGTTTTCAGCATCCAGACAAAGTAGCTGATGCCATTCGACATATCTCACAAGTACGTCTCTGGGAAGAAGTTGCCAGTCAGCTTGGACGAACGGCTCAGGATGTCAAACTGCAACTCAACCTGATTATTGACCGCAGAAATAAAATAGCCCATGAAGCAGATAGAAGCACAGAATCTCCTGAAAACCGTTGGCCGATTGACGAGGAGATGGTTGATACATCTATTCGGTTTATTGAGGACATAGCCGAAACTATTTTTACCAGTATCTAAACAGGGCAAACATCCCATGAACTCTCAACGTGTTGTCGTTATCATGCCCGCCTACAATGCGGCAAAAACGCTTGAACGCACCTACCACGATATCCCGCATGGCGTCGTGGACCACGTCATCCTGGTGGATGATGTTTCACAGGATGAGACAGTGGAGGTGGCGAAACGGCTGGGGTTGCAGGTCGTTATCCATATCCAGAACCGCGGCTATGGCGGCAACCAGAAAACTTGCTACCTGGAAGCATTGCAGGCCGGCGCAGATGTCATCGTCATGCTGCATCCCGACTACCAGTATGACTCCACGCGCATCCCACAGTTGATTGCGCCTATCCTGGCAGGCGAGTGTGATATGATGCTTGGCTCGCGTCTGCTGCGCGAAGGCAAGAACGATGGCAACCCGACGCTGCAGGGTGGCATGCCCATCTGGAAATACCTCGCTAACCGTTTCCTGACCAGGGCGGAAAATCTGGTGCTGGGGCAGCACCTCTCGGAATGCCACACCGGCTTCCGCGCCTACAGCCGCCGTATGATAGAGACCATCCCCTTTTTGCTCAACTCGGATGACTTTGTCTTCGATACCGAAATCATTGTGCAGGCGGTCGCGTTTGGTTTTCGCATTGGCGAAATTGCCGTACCAACCCGCTACTTTGACGAAGCATCCTCGGTCAACTTTCAGCGGAGTGTCGTCTATGGTCTGGCGACGCTGAACGTGTTGCGCCGCTATCTTTTACACCGTGCTGGCTTGAAATGCTACCCACAGTTTTCCCGCCAGCTTGGAGAGGTGATAAGCCCCTACCATAGTCAGACGCTGCTGCGTACCAGCCGCAAACAGGAGCCTACCGTGGAGCCACCCAGGTAGGACTTGGTAAAGTCCGGGCAGGTTTCACCGCAAAGGCGCAAAGAGCGCAAAGGTCCGGACAGGAGATGGGGTTTACCAACAGAGTCAGGTAGGTGGCAGGTGGTTCGTTCATCTCATCGGCAGGATGCTATGCTTTTTCCTTCTTTGCGTCATGTTGCACTA
>CAYFVX010000554.1:0-2311 GCA_964346425.1 uncultured Chloroflexaceae bacterium
TCGCCTGCCCCAGGCAGGGGTTTGGCACCGCCAAACCCCTACCTGATAACCAATCTCCCCTTTACCATCAGAGTCATCCAGGGCCAGGGGGAACCAGCTTCCCCGTCCCCCCTTGTGGGGGACGGGGCCAGGGGAAGGGGGGAACCAGCTTCCCCATCCCCTCTTGTGGATGAAGGGGCCAGGGGAAGGGGGGCATTCGCCGCGACCGACACCCTTATGGCCTCGTTGCAGGCTGCGCTCAAGAGTGCTATCCAGGTAACCTATCAGCTTGAAGAGAATGAACTGGCAGCCGAACCGCTGCCCGACCGCCGCAACCGCCGCTTGCTGCTTTTCTACGAATCGGCGGAGGGCGGGGCTGGCGTGCTGCGCCGCTTGCTGGATGACCCGCATGCGCTGGCAACCGTTGCCCGCAACGCGCTGCATCTCTGCCATTTCGATCCGGAGAGCGGCGAAGACAAGCAGCGTGCGCCGCAAGCCCGCGAGGATTGTGAGGCCGCCTGCTATGATTGTCTGATGAGCTATGCCAACCAGCAAGACCACCGTCTGCTCGACCGCCACGCTATCCGCGACCTGCTACGCAAACTGGCGCAGGCCGAGGTGCAATCAGCCACGCCGACCGCCGCGCCTGCTGCCATGCCGCTGGATGACCTGCTGGCTCAGTTGCCAGTGCAGGCTGATGGCAGCGAGACTATCGCGCATCGCTGGCTGCGCTTCCTGGCGGCGCGGGGTTATCGCATACCGCAGCAGGTGTATGCACCGCTAGAAACCTGTGGCGCACAACCTGACTTTCTGTATGACAGCTATCCTGCCGCCATCTATGTAGATGGCGATGACCCCACGCGCCGCGCCCGTGACAGCGAGCAGGTCGCGTGTCTGGAAGATGACTACGCGATACTGGTGTTGCGTTTTGGCCCGGAGGAGACGTGGGCAGACATGTTCGCCCGCTATCCATCACTATTCGACACAGCAGAGGAGGAACAATAACCTATGGCTTTTACCGTTGGTTCGCTGGTGCGGGTCCGTGAGCGCGAATGGGTCGTGCTGCCCGACTCGAATGAGGAACTATTGATGGTGCGCCCGCTGGGTGGCACCGAGGACGAGGTAACCGGCATCTACCTGCCGCTAGAACCCGTGGAACCTGCCTCGTTTGCGCTGCCCGATCCCACCCAGAGTGGTGATTATCGCTCATGCCGCTTGCTGCGCGATGCGGTGCGGCTGGGTTTTCGCTCCAGTGCGGGTCCCTTCCGTTCCTTCGCACGCATTGCCGTGGAGCCACGTCCCTATCAGCTTGTTCCGTTGCTGATGGCACTTCGGCTCGATCCCGTGCGTTTGCTGATTGCGGATGATGTCGGGATTGGCAAAACGGTGGAAGCGACGCTGATTGCACGGGAACTCCTCGACCGTGGCGAAATTCAGCGCATGGCGGTGCTGTGTCCCCCCTATCTGGCCGAACAGTGGCAGAGCGAGCTGCACGACAAGTTTCACATTGACGCGGAACTGGTGCTTGCCAGCACGGCTACCCGTCTGGAACGTCGTTGCCGCCTGGGACAATCGTTGTTTGAGGTCTATCCGTTTGTCGTCGTCTCCCTGGACTTTATCAAATCGGAGCATCGCCGCGAAGAGTTTTTGCGCACCTGCCCCGAACTGGTGATTGTGGATGAAGCGCATACCTGTGCCTGGGCTGGCGAAGGGCGCGGCAGCAGCCGCCACCAGCGACACCATCTGGTATCCAGTCTGGCCGAGCAACCCTCGCGTCACGTTATTCTGGTGACTGCCACACCACACAGTGGTAACGAAGCCGCCTTTCGGTCGCTGCTAACCATGCTCAAACCTACCTTTGCCGAACTACCGGAAGACCTTACCGGGGCGCATAATGAGCACCATCGCCGCCATCTGGCAACCCACTTTATCCAGCGGCAGCGCGGCGACATCCGCCACTATATGCAGGCTGATACCCCTTTCCCACAGCGGATAGAAGAGGAGAAAACCTATCAGCTTAGTGAAGAATATCGCCGCCTCTTCCGTCGCGTGCTACGCTACGCCCGCGAAATGCTGGCAGAGGAAGATGATGTTTCTCCCGCCCACTCGCCTGATCCGTCACCCTCTCCCCAACCCCGCTCCCATCCAGGGAGAGGGGCTTCGGACAGTGGTTCCACCCTCTCCCCTGACCCCTCTCCCATCGAGGGAGAGGGGGAACAGGCATCCCCATCCCCCCTTGTGGGGGAAGGGGCCAGGGGAAGGGAGGAAAAGGCTTTATCACCCTCTCCCCAACCCCGCTCCCATCCAGGGAGAGGGGCTTCGGACAGTGGTT
>CAYFVX010000554.1:2411-3911 GCA_964346425.1 uncultured Chloroflexaceae bacterium
GGGGAACAGGCATCCCCATCCCCCCTTGTGGGGGAAGGGGCCAGGGGAAGGGAGGGATCGGCTGCTGCCTACCGTCGCCGGGTGCGCTGGTGGTCGGTGCTGGCGTTGCTGCGCTCGCTGGCGTCCAGTCCGGCGGCCGCGGCCGCCACGCTGCGCAACCGTGCGGCAAGTGCGGATACGCAGACAGTGGAAGAAGCAGATGCCGTCGGGCGGCGCACGGTGTTTGACCTGATGGATGATGAATCTGCCGAGGGGGTAGACCTGGTGCCGGGCAGCGACATTGGCGAGCAGGCGGAGGATGAAAAGAAACACCACGAACGCTTGCTGGACATGGCGCGTCAGGCCGAACGGTTGATGGGAGCCGCTGACCAGAAATTGCAGCAGGTGATCACCCTGGTGCAGTCGTTGCTGCAGGATGGGTTTCAGCCGATTGTCTTTTGTCGCTTTATCCCCACCGCTGAATATGTGGCAACTGCGCTGCGCGAACATCTGGCAAGCGTGTACCGCGGCGACAACGAATGGGAGGTGGTGGCAGTCACCGGCACACTACCGCCAGTCGAGCGTGAGGCTCGCGTGCTGCAACTGGCACGTTCGCCGCGCCGCGTGCTGGTGGCGACAGACTGTCTGAGCGAAGGCATCAACCTGCAAGAGCATTTTAGCGCGGTCATTCACTACGATCTTTCCTGGAACCCCACCCGCCACGAACAGCGAGCAGGGCGGGTAGATCGCTATGGACAACCACAGGATAATGTGCGTGTCCTGACCTATTATGGTACCGACAATCAGATAGATGGGGTCGTACTGGATGTGTTGTTGCGCAAGCACCAGCAGATTCGTACCTCCACTGGTGTCTCGGTACCCGTTCCCACCAGCTCGGAGCACGTGATGGAAGCCATCCTGGAAGGCTTGCTGCTGCGCGGGCGGCCCGAAAGCGAGCAACTGCTGCTGCCAGGGATGGAAGACGTTATCACCCCTCAGCAAGAAACGCTCTTTCAGCAATGGGACGAGGATGCCCACCGCCATTCCAGACGTTCCCGCACCATGTATGCACAGGAGCGTATCAAAACCGATGAGGTGATGCGCGAATGGCAGTCCGTCCGCGACGCCATCGGTACCGGCGTCGAAGTAGCCCGATTTGTCCGCGACGCCATCGTCGCGCATGGCGGCATGGTGCAGCCGGATACCCGCTCCCCAACCCCGCTCCCGCTCCCCAACCCCGCTCCCATCCAGGACTCTGATGGGAAAGTCCATCCAACTCCTGGGAGCACAGGCGGCTCGCCTGCCCCAGGCAGGGGTTTGGCACCGCCAAACCCCTATTACCCAACCCCCCCCTTTACCAACAGAGTCCTGGAGGTCACCTGGGGGTGTGTGCGGGAACCAGGTTCCCTCACACACCCTTTTGTTGTGGGGTTTATGTTTTTTTCGACGAAGTCGGAAAAAAACATAAACCCCACCAGAATGGTTTGGCTCGCATCTGCATGCGTTTCCTGCCCGTTTGCA
>CAYFVX010000555.1:0-3910 GCA_964346425.1 uncultured Chloroflexaceae bacterium
GCTGCATTATCATACAGCCAACCTGCAACGTCGGCGTTGGCCATAGCCATGCTCTCGTCTAACTCGGCTCTATAATGTTTGCGGAGCGTGTGCGGTGCAATGCGTAGCAGTTTAGCAATGTCAACCTGCGGCATTCCGACGCGCGCCAATTTTATAACGCGCTCTCTGGTTTGATTATCTGGTCTGTGCATATTTCCCCCCTCACCTGCCGAGCTGGCCCCTAAATCCCACCCACAGCGCGCCTATCAATCCGACCGCGACCGCACCGAGGACTATTCGGCCAACATGCAGCGAGAGACCATCTATTGTTTTGCGCCACCTGGCAACGCGCCTGTGGTTCTCTGCCACCCTCTCCAACCCCCTGCAACAGTCGCCCTCACCGATTGCCCCCAACATATAGCCAAACCGATGTATGTTCTGTTGCTGCTCCGCATCCATGAAACATTGGTGGTGATACCCGGCGAGCGCCTCTCGCGCCGCTCTATCTGCCGCGCCCTCGGTTATCTCTGTAATTAGCACGAGCAGCGAGGATGCGTCCTCGGGGTCCAGACTCGATAATATTGCGTGGGCACGCAGGTATTGTTGCGGGTCGTTCATCTCGTCCTGCCCGCCATTTTCTCAGCGGTCCGCAGACCGCCCAGACCCAGCATAGGGATAATCAGCCCGTAAATGGCATCGGTCGGCATGCTCGGCCCCGGCTCTCCGGTCCACCACTGCAACGCCGGGTTTACAACAAACGGAAACGCCAAACCGACAGCGCAGATCCATCCAATCGCAGGACGCCACCCAGCAACGAATATCGTGCGGTGAGCGGCTTCCACTCTGTTCAGCTCAACCTGCGCCATGTGCGGGCGTTGACGTAGGCGCTCGAGAGCCTCGCTCCGGGTCAGCCGCTCGTCATCGCTCGTGAACAGCGCATCGAGCACGCCGCCGACCGCCCGCACCGGCTCCGCTACCCCGCCTCCTATCAGTTCAGATATAAATGACATGTGTACTCCTCGGAAAACCATACACACAATGTGTAATGCTGTCACTACGTTCATGGAGGGCAAAAACCCTGCCGTATTATATGTAGGGGCAGCTGGGCAATTTTGCGAGCGCGTCGTCCCCGGTTTTGCCCCCATTTTTGCCAAACACTATAACCCCCTGTTTCGACTGTAAAAAAAATAATAAAAAAAAGCTTGACCTTTGCCGACGTGGGACATAGATTGTACTCACGAACGGCGGGGAATTCACCCCAACCGAAACACACACACAGGAGCGACAACATGCCTACCACAAAAACAACATTCCTCCCTCCCTCCCGCGAGATTGAACCGTGGGCCGTTGAAATCGCGGAATGGGGCGAGGACGGCTACGGACAGGGCAGCGACGCATTTTTAACGGCTATCGAGATGGACGAGGACGGGCTAATTACACTGGACCTGCAACATGCCCCGCTGAACAACCGTGGCGCAGGCGTGCCGGAGGCAATCTGGAACAGGCGCACGCTGACATTCGACGTCCCGACGAGCATTGACGCGTCGTGGCTGGTAGGTGAGCTGGGGAATGCGAGCAGCCCCCTGCGCACTGTGCTGGACCGCATCCATGCCGCGCATGTGGTCGAATGGTCCGACCGCAGAGGCGGATATGTGGGGTTTTTTCCTGACGAGATGGCCGGAGATAGCCTCATCTATATAGTGCAGGAAATCCTCAACGCTGCTCCGACCCACGACTACGAGGTGTGGGGGGCAGAGGAGTGGATGTTAGGGTGGGACAACGCACTAAAATGTATCTCAAACCTCGTGGACGGCTGGGAGCCGAGCAACCCCCTGCCTGACAGAGCGACGCTCGCACAGTTGGCCAGAGATGCCGCCGACTACGATGGTGTGGTGCTCCATGACGTAGAAATCGCTGCGGAAACAATACTGGCGCAGGCGAGAGAGGAGTTGGAGGAGTTAGAGGAGGACGAATAACAAACGCCCGCCTCGCACTAACAGGAACAACACACAACCCACCCGGAGTACACCATGACCACGCTTCCCCTTATGTACGATGCAGATCTCAGCGAATACGATTTTGAGGAGGTAGAACCGCGGAGGCGCACAGGCGCCGTCCATGCAGCCGCCTGCAGCTGGCAACAACCTGAACCTCTGGACAACATTGACGCGGTTCGAGTCGGAGAGGTGTTGACGTCGCGGGGTGTTGACCTGCTCTGCGATGTTGACAGCGGCGAGTATGTTTAAAAATGCCACGCGACCCAATCCATCACGACGACATACTGACACTAGGCGATGCGGCTGCTGAAACCGGGTTAACGCCCCGCGCACTCCGGCACCGAATCAGCACCGGAGAACTGGCAACTATCCGGCACGACACTCGGCTGATTCTGATAGACCGCGCCGACCTAGAGCCACGCAAGCGGTTACGCAAAAAACCATAAAATAAGCCCCGGTTTTACGCCGGGGCTTGATCGTTTTCTTTGTTTGGGGTGACGAATACGACACCTGTACCATGGCACGCATGGCAAACGCTGTCCTCTCAACACCCAATAAAGCCGGACCCGCCGCAAACTGAACAATCCTGCATTGTTAAACCCTTGGTAGAGAAGGCCACGCCCGACGTGCAACGGTCAGACGTGGCCCGGAGGAGGGAGACAGCAAGAAACACACGAGATCATCTTTACAGACCTGCATCGTCTCGTCAAGCAGTTTCTAGCACAGTCCGGCCCGACCGCAGGCTGCCAATGGCTCTAGAACGGCACCTCATCCATCCCACCCGCATTGTTTGGCCGCTGGCTCTGCGTCTGTTGCTGGCGCGACTGCTGTTCCCGCTGCTGATACTGACCGGATTGTTGGCCGGATTGCTGGTCTATTTTTTCCGCGCGCTGAATCGACGACCCGAACCCCTGCACGACCACCTCGGTGGTGTAACGGTCCCTGCCGTCACGGTCCTGCCATTTGCGTGTGCGCAGCTGGCCCTCTACATAGGCAAGAACGCCCTTTTTTTGGTATTTTGAGGCATACTCCGCCGGCGGACCAAAAATGGCTACACGGTGCCATTCTGTGCGTTCTTGCGTTTCCCCTGTTTTTTTGTCTTTCCAGCGCTCGCTTGTAGCGAGGCTCAGGTTCGCCACAGGCTGCCCGCTTGGCAAGTATTTCAGTTCGGGGTCTTGTCCTAATCTTCCCAACAATATCACCTTGTTAACGCTCGCCATTGCTCCCTCCGTCTTTTTTTGCTTCGCCCAGCCGGACAATCCAGCCTGCGGCATCTCCATAGTATTTTTTCACTGACAATTCAACAACCTGCGCGTCGTCCAGCCAAAAACCTGCGGCGGTCATCGCGTCAAGCAGGTGTTTCGCGAGATTGTCAGCGTCCGGCTTTTTGTCTGGCCGAATGTGGCCCATGAGCGCGCTCGTGCAGTTCGCCTTGGTCCATGACTTTGGCACGGGCAGGTAGCAGACAATCTCAATCTCAAGCGGCCCGGCGAGGGGGGCGCTCGGCACATGCGGCTTGAGGTGGCGGATTAGCTCGCCCTGTCGCGCTCTCTGCTTGGAGTGCGTGTAGACCGTAGCGAGGCCTGGCTTCACGGTCCGTGCCCGTGCTCGCATCTGGCCAACCGGGACGACGGGCAGGTGAAATGCGATCATTCCCCTGCCTCCTGCAAACTCTTGCGTGCCAGCTTTACGGCTACCGCGTCCGCCTGTGCGTTGTCGTAGCAGGCTGACTGCTCGGCTGTGTTTCTCAATTCGTCCTCCCATCGCTGCTGATTAATCCACGTCGAGGGGTGAGGGATGAAATCCTCCCCCCGGTTGCGGAAATGGTGGCAGGCCACCTGTTTGCGTATGGCCTTGTATGCCTCCCGCCGTTCGTCCATGGTCAACTTAGCCCACGATTTCCTTGCGGCTCCCTTGGCGGTCTTGCGGGGATA
>CAYFVX010000556.1:0-3908 GCA_964346425.1 uncultured Chloroflexaceae bacterium
GTCGGCACTGGTTTTGCCACCGCAACCAGCCTGCCCGGTGATAACCTCTACCAGATCAAGCGGGGGATTGAGGATTTTCAGGTATCACTTACTCCCGCCGAAAAACGTCCTGCGCTCAAAATCAAGTTGACAGAACGTAGGTTTAATGAGTTGCAACACTTGATTGATAATCAGGCAAAGGAACATCAGGTGATTGCTGCTGCTGAAGAATATAGCAAATCGGTCGAGCAAACAGCCGATACCGTGGATGAATCATCGGACCCTGGTATTGCAGGAGTGGCGGCCAGCACGTTGAAAAATCATGATGACGTCATGACGACGCTTTCTGATAGAGCACCACAGAACGCGCAACCGGCTTTGATCGAGGCGCGGGAGAATAACAACAAAGCTAAACATCGCGTCGAGACACAGGCGGCTGCACAACAAACAGCGGTTCCTCCAACACCCTCGCCCTCGCCCTCTGCTTCTGCTACAGCTACGGACCCGGCACCAACCCCGACCGATACATCACTGGTGCTTTCACGTCCGACGATTCAGGTGTTGTTACCCATTGTGGGTAAACCTGACCAATCGGAGTCGCCAGCCACCATCACTCCGCAGGATGAAATGGCAGGTGATACCACAGATTCCAGTACAGAGAAAACCCCTACAACTGCAGCGACTGCTTTGCCTACTGATACTTCAACACCGACTGCGACGCCGACGACACCGACTGCGACGCCGACGACACCGACTGCGACGCCGACGACACCGACCGCGACGCCGACGACACCGACCGCGACGCCGACGACACCGACCGCGACGCCGACGACACCGACCGCGACGCCGACAACACCGACCGCGACGCCGACAACACCGACCGTGACGCCGACGACACCTTTGCCTACAGCAACAACACCGGTAACGCCGACCTGGACACCTACAGTGGTGGTGACTGCAACTACTATCACTGAACCAACGGAAACCGTGACGCCGACGGTAACGGTAACGCCGACCGTGACGGTAACGCCGACGGTAACGGTAACGCCGACGGTAACGGTAACGCCCATAACGCCAACCGTCACGAGAACACCAACGGTAACGACAACACCGCCGGTAACGGATACTGGTGTTATCACGGATACGGATGATGGGAATGAATCGGGGGATACCGATGTGCCTACCGAAACTGGCGAGATTGAGAGTGAGGTTATTACGGATACCCAGCCCCTGACTGAAACTAATGGACATGATGATGCGGATTCCGCAGATGATTCTGAGGGTGAAGAACACCCAGACGATCGTCAATTTGTGGACAGCACAGAAATACCCGAAGAAACCGAAATTACTGAAACAGAAACAGTGTCCCCGACGCAACCAGTGATGAGGGAAGAGGCGTCTGATGAGTCATCAGAAAACGACCATGGGGATTCATCAACACAACCGGGACAGCCTCCTCCTGAAGAAGAGCAATCTGAAGAGCAAGGGAGGACTGAGCACACCGAAGGTTCAGAAGAAGACGCAGCAGACGAACAGTCTGAAGCACAAGAGGCTGAAGTAGAGGAGGCTGATACTCCTTTCAAACCATCGAGGGAGCCAACATTAACGCCAACATCAGACCCCACCAGTACGCAGATACAAAGCAACACGCCGACGTCTGTGTCACCTCATGTGACCATTTTGCCGCAAAGCTCTCCTCTCATTTCTGACGAGTGACACGATCTACCACTTCAAGAATACGGTCGGCGCGACGTCCATAGGTGTGCTGGCTGGCAAGCGTGTAGCGTGCCGTTCGCTCGGCAGGAGTGTCGCCTTGCTCAAGAGCTGCTGCAAGAGCCTGGCGCAATCCTTCGACATGACGGCGCGGAAAGGTATGTGCAAGTTCCCGCGGCACGATTTCCGCAAGCGCAGCTAAATCTGGCATCACCAGCGGATGACCCAGCGCAAGATATTCAAACATTTTGAGTGGCGAGGCCGTCGTGTCGGTCAGTGTATCAGGGATAACCAGCACATTGGCGGCACCCAGATATGTAACAACCTGCCGCTGCGCGTGTGGGCCGGGCAGGATGACGTGATTCGCAATCCCCATTTGCTCGGCTTGCTGGCGCAGTTGCGCAATCTCTTTCGGCAATCCTCCCACTAGCACGAGCAACAAGCGTGGATAGGCAGGCAATAACGTAGCCGCTGCTTCGAGCAGACCATCCAGCCAGCGATGCGCAAAGGTCATCCCTGCATACGCAATGATGTCCGCATCCTGCGGCAATCCCATCTGCGCCCGGCAGGTTGCCCGTTCCTGGGGCGTGAAGATGGTATCGTCATAGGCATCGGGTATAACAAAGACGTCCGACGGGTCGCGCCAGCCAGTGGTTGCCAGGTAGTGGCGGAATGCATCAGTCAACGAAACCACCGCTGTCGAGCGCGTCAAAGCTGCACGGTCTATCAGGTGGACAAAGCCCTGCGCCCAGGGTTCTTTGGCGCGGGAGGGGTTGCGCAGCTCGATATCGTGCGCTTCGTAGATAACGGGGATACCGAGGCGTGGTCCCAGTACACTGCTCCACCAGGCGGCGCAGATATTCTGGCGCACATAGATGGCCTGTACCTTCTTTGCCAGCACAAAGGGGAGACACATCCAGGCAAAGGTGCTGTATTCGAGATAATACCAGAGCGAGGAGCGGTAGAAGCGCGAAAATCTGCCGATGGCAGGTCGCGGCAGGTGGATGGCGTCCAGGTCGGCAAAGCGTGAGGGGCCGCCATGCCAGCGGGCGATCAATGCCATCGTCTCCGGGCGTCGCTGGCGCAGCTCGCGCAGGGTGGTATAGGTTTGCAGCGCATTGGCGGATTGCAGCGTCAGGCTGGTTGGGTAGGCGATATAGCAGAGCATGAAGACCTATTCTTTCTGGGCGGCTGCCGCGTAGAGCGGCAGTAATTCTTCGGCACGGTTATCGGCATTGAACCAGGGCGCACGCTGCAACGCCTGCTGGCCCAGGTGGAGCCGCAGGTCGTCGTTGCGCAACAGCACCGCCACGGCGCGAGCCAGTCCGGTGGGTGAGCGTTTGAGCGGGGGAACAGTGAAGCCGCCTTGCGGCAGATGAGCAGGAGTACCGGCGGTTTCGGTGGCGACAAAGGGGGTGCCCACCGCCGCCCCTTCCATCAACACCTTTGCGCCACCTTCCATCACGGAGGGTATCACCAGCAGGTCGGCGGCAGCCAGATATTCACGCACCGCCGCGTGGGGGAGTTCGCCGGTCAAGCGCAGGCGGTCATAGACACCAAGCTGGTGGGCCAGTTGCTCCAGATGGGCACGATAGTCGCCCTGGCCGGGCACGGGCCTGGCGGGGCCACACAGAATAAGCTCAACCCGTTCACCCACCATCTGCTCAATCGTGGGCAATGACTGTATCAACCCATCAAACCCTTTGATAGGCAACAACCGCCCGACCACTACCAGAATATGCCGCCCGTACAGTTGCAAACGTTCGACGACCGCCTGACGTGCGGCTTTGCGAAACTCTTGTGGCTCCTGACCGTCGGGGATGTAGCAGACTTCGCCAACGTTTTGTGCCACGACGTTGATACGCGCCGCGTCTGCGCCGCGTTGCACCGCCGCATCCTCCATGAGTGGGGAATAGGTGCGCAGCAACGATGCCCGCTGCACGGTCAGCGTTGCCAGCCAGCGGGCCACCGCATAGCGACCAAAGCCATAGTTGACCGAGTCCTCGCGGTGCAAATCGCCGCCCTGCAACACCACCGCCAGCGGACGCTGTACGATGGGTTGCCAGATGGTAGCTACTGCGCCGAGCGGATACGCGCCTTCAACCAGCAGCAGGTCGGCGTCACGTAATTGCGTGCGCAATACCAGCCCGAACGAACGGGGCGCGAAGAGGAAGAGCGGATAGTGAAACACGCGCATGCTCAGATCGGAAGAGCAC
>CAYFVX010000557.1:0-3902 GCA_964346425.1 uncultured Chloroflexaceae bacterium
GGCACCGCCAAACCCCATGCGCATTAAGCTAACGCTTATTTCCCATTGGGGCGCAACCCCAAACCCCTTTGTGTTTTGGTTTTTTTGCGGCTTCGCCGCAAAAAAACCAAAACACAAAGCATTTTTCGGGGGTTTGCAACCCCCAATCCCCCGCTTTGCAAAGCGGCAAGCCGCTTAACTTAATGCGCATGGGTTTGGCACCGCCAAACCCCTACCTGATAACTAATCCCCCCTTTACCATCAGAGTCCATCATGGGCACTGTGGATTGTTATACGGCTTCGAGCTATAAATAATCTCGATCTGTGAGCGGTCGCCATACGTAATCGTTCGTTTCACGCGCCGCACCGCATAAAAATCCTGCCGCGTCTGAATGAGCGTGCCATCCGCTCGTCTGCTCTGGGTTTGCGTCTCAAAAGGGACACATCCATCCACCAATACTTCTTCCCGATCCGACCGCACGCCGTCATGCAATAGGGCCAGCACATGTTTATGAAACCAGCCGGGCGACAACGGCTCATAATGTGCCATAACCAGCACACCCGCCGGTACCAACAACAACAGCACCAGCAAAATTAAGCCGGACGGATTGGGAGCCCGTTTCACAACAACACCACTCATTGCAAGCCTCAACTTTACAATCAGGTGAATACCACACGTATAACCTCATAAACCAGATTGTAAACCTTTTCACACTATCTATCAACTAATACAAACGGTCGTAAGCGTTCACTTTCGCAAGAAAAAAGATAAAAAACCACCACCTTGTTCCGACGCTCTGTCGTCTCGTCGCTCCATCGCTTCGTCTCCCCACCACACTACCCCACAATTTCAACCGAACAACCGAAAGAGCTCATAAACAAATTTGCTCGTCGATTCGCATCCCACAACTCCACGGTCGCATCACCGTTTGCCTCAACCTGAATCTTTACCCCATCTGCGCCCATCTGCACATGCACATCTTCTACCACCTGACTCTTGCTCCGCTCCAGATACTCCGCAATTCGCAGCAACGCACCCAGCCGTGCAGCCCGTTCCTCATCATCCTCTGCCAGAATAGAACGAAACTCACGCGTATCCACCGATCCCTTGCGATGCAACCGCACCAGCAACGCCAGGAGCGCAATTTCACGATGAGTAAACCCATGCAACGAAGAATGCAATACCAGATACGCCGAGTGCTTATGATGGTCATAATACCCCACCGTTACCCCGATATCATGCAACAACGCCGCATACGAAAGCAACTCCCGCTCCCAGACCCCATACCCATGCATCGGGCGAAGCTGATCAAACAGATGCAAACAAATCTCCTGCACCTTTCTGGTGTGGGCCTCCTCATAATTGTAGATGCGTGTAAGATTTCTCACACTAAACTCGCGCACATTCGCAAACACCGGTGGATCATTGTCGCTCAAGAAATGCTCATAAAATAACCCCTCACGCAACCCTTCACCACTCACCTGTATCTGCTGAAAATTTCCCTTTTGCATCAAATGGCGCAAAATAACTGCCCCCGCCAGAATAACATCTGCCCGCTCACGATTCAGACCGCGGATAGCCTCCCGCTCTGATTGGTTACTACGCTTGAGAATGCGGATGATAGTGTCTAACATGTTCGCCGTCAGGATATAGCCATGGATCCGTCCAATCGGATGGTTTTCACGTTTCTGTGCAATCCGTGCCAGATTGCGCACTGTGCCTCCCAACCCGATCATAATATAGCCCGGCACCGCTTTTATCCAATCGAGTTCGGCAAAGGCAGTGGCAACCCCTTCTTCCAGCGCACGAAAATCTTTTTTGCTGATGGGATCCGAGTTGATATACCGTTCCGTAAAGCGCACAATTCCTACCTGCTGCGAGAACGTGCGGCTAAAATTGCGCCGATAAACCTCGGTAACTTCCGTACTTCCGCCGCCGATATCCACCACATACCCATTCGTCATCGGCAACGAATTGATGACCCCCAGATACCCATAATACCCCTCTTGCTCCTCGCTCAAAACCTGTAACTCCAGCCCGGTCTCCGTCCGTAATTGTTCCAGAAACTCCTCCTGATTCGCCGCACCGCGTACCGCACTCGTTCCCACCGCTACTACATGCTCAACGCCACTCCCCCGACAAAACGCCTGAAACATCCGCAACGCCTCAATCGCTCGTCGCATTGGTTGCGGCTGCAGCAGCGCATCATCTTGCATTCCTTCTGCAAGCCGCACGGTCTCACTTACCTCATCCACCAGCTTATACCAGCGTTGCGGCTCATACGCCATAACCATCAGCCGCGTCGTATTAGACCCCAGATCAATAATACCAATACGTTCCATACAACATAACTCCAGACAGGAAAAGCGCATAACAACTATTTCAGGCATAAACGAAAAACATACCGACCTTCCGCACACCATCGCTCACCGACCTCATGAAGCCAGTACCTTCGCGACCTTCTCCGCCACCACTTCCAGGTCATCATACCCGATAACGAGCGGTGGCAACAACCGTAATACTGTTGGCCCTGCTGGTAATGCCAGCACGCCCTCATCCATCAACTTCGCCAGATACGGCTGCACTCGCTCGCGCAAATCAATTCCCACCAGCAAGCCGCGCCCGCGCACCTCGCGCACTCGTCGCGAACCAATCTCCCGCAAACGTCCCATCAACCACTCGCCCTTCTCTGCTGCCTGCCGTGGTAGATCTTCTTCCTGCATAACGCGCAACACTGTTCGCGCTACCGCACACATCAACGGATTGCCCCCAAACGTCGTCCCATGCTTGCCCGGCGACAACGCCCCATGCCGTGCATGCAATACTACTGCTCCCATCGGCAAACCAGCCGCAATACTCTTCGCCAGCGCAACAATATCTGGCTCGATGGCTTCGTGCTCGATAGCCAGCAACCGCCCCGTGCGCCCGAACCCTGTTTGTACCTCATCCACCACCATCAAAGCTCCATAGGCATCACACAAACGGCGCACCTCTGCCAGATAACCAGCCTCCGCAGGATTGACGCCTCCCTCACCCTGCACCACTTCGAGCACGACGGCGGCCGTCTGCTCATCCAGCGCATCCTCCAACGCTGCCACATTGTTATACGCCACATGCGTAAACTCCGGCAGCAGTGGTTGGAACGGCTCGCGATACTTGGGTTCCCAGGTCGCACTCAATGCTCCCATCGTGCGCCCATGAAACCCCCGCTTCATCGCAATAATCCGCGGCTTACCCGTAAGCAACCGCGCAAACTTCAAACTGCCCTCAATCGCCTCTGCTCCACTATTGCAGAGAAACACTCGTGCAGCAAAAGGCAACACCCCCGCCAGCTCCGCCAGATACGTTGCCCGTTGATCATTATGAAAAATCTCCGGGCAACTCAAAAGATAAGGAGCTTGCTCCTGCAAGGCTGTCACCACTGCTGTATGGCAATGCCCAAGATTCGCCGACCCGTGCCCGGCGACACAATCAATAAACTCCCGTCCATCTGCATCCCATACCTTTGCCCCTGCGCCACGCACAACAGCCACCGAACGCTTGGGATACACTCCCACCTCATACTGCTGCTCAAGCGCAATAATCGACTCGTTTTGCAACTCACCCACAAAACCACGTGCCATACATCAGTCCCCTTTTTTCACTCATCCAAACAATTCCTCGTCGTTCCACGTGCCACGGCAAAGCCGTGGGATGCGCAATGGGGTTCACCCCTTCCCCAACAGAGTCTGTTCGTGGGGGGAGGCATTCGCCGTAAAACCTACACCATCCCATCATGGATCGGAGCATTGTATCATTGGGGATAATGATAGTACATCTATCCTAAAAGTGCCAATCCCGCACAATGTACTAACAAACTCTTAACTTGCCTAGACTTTGGCCTTTGGCTCAAATGTGCAAGGCTCTGTATTCAGCATAGGAA
>CAYFVX010000558.1:0-3901 GCA_964346425.1 uncultured Chloroflexaceae bacterium
AAAATCTGGCTTGCAGACGCGGAAGAAACGTCACATGGGGGCAGATTCCGCGGTTTGTAACCGCGGCTACGATTCTCAACCCCACGGGATGTGCAACGAGTCACCCGAAAACGCCTTTTTACTGATTGGGATGAGCAATTTTGTGTTCGATTGCAATTGAGAATGCCGCGGATGGAGGGCAGAATCAGGGCAGGTATTCTGCTCAATCTGGTGTCCTGTTTATCCTTTACTAATGGGCCATTTGTGGGTTTTTGCATCTCAATGCGCATCCCGTGGGTCAGTGGAACGGATAAATCTGGCCCCGTCGCATAGAGTGCTGGTGGTGGTCAAATCTATGGAGATGATGCTGGCAACAGCAGATTGGTAGGCACAGACCTGTGGTGGCAACCATCCTGGAATGGGCAAACCTCTCTTTTTTCCTCAGCCTGCCTTGCACGTTGCGAAGCGTCGCTGAAGGTCGGCGGTATCTATTCCATCCGGTGTACCAATAAACACCACTTGCGTGTGTGGTGGCATCATTCCCCATGGTCCTCCCACCGTCAGCGTCATACGACTACCAACAAGCTGGAGCATGGTACGACGTTTGGGCGACTCGGTCAGCGCAAGTATCCCCTTGGCGCGAAAGATTGTCGGTGGTAGCGTCTTCAGGGTGTCGCGCACCGCTCGCAACAACAATGGTTGCTCGGTTTCGTAGCTCCAGGTACAAAACTCCGTTGTATGATCGTGATGATGATCGTTGTGGTCGTCATGTCCGCATCTGCAGGTACCATTGCAATCGTGGCATCCGCACGCCTGGATATGGGAATGTTGGGATGCTGTCGCTCGTTCGAGTGTATGGTAGTAGTCCCCTCCCTCGAATACCATGCCGAGCGGTATTTTCCCATAACTGGTTTCCAGGATACGTGCGTTGGGCACGATGCTGCGCACCCAATCGCACAGGTTGGTCAAGATTTTACGACTCACCAGGTCAATCTTGTTCAATACCACGATATCAGCAACCGTTATCTGCCTGAGAGCCAGTTCCGCATATTCCCGTTGCTGCACGAACGTGCCAGTGATCTGCTCGGCATCAACTACTGAGACAATGCTATCAACGCGAAAGCGCTGTCGCACCTGGGGCTGGCGGAAGGTTTCCACCACAGCCCATGGGTCGGAGACACCGCTGGCCTCAATCACCAGATAGTGTGGTTGCTCTGGTCGGTCGGCAATCTCCAGTGCTGTTCGCAGCAAATCATTGCGCAAGGTGCAGCAGATGCAGCCATTTGTCATACTGATCGTGTTGTCTTCCACACCTACCAGGAACTTGCTGTCAATGTTGATGTTGCCAAAGTCGTTGACCAGCACTGCTATGCGCATCCCATGGTCCGCAGCCAGTATGCCGTTCAGTACACTGGTTTTACCGGCTCCCAGAAAGCCCGTGATAATCGTCACCGGTATAGTCTTCTCGTCTCTATCCATACAGCTTTTGCTCCTTTGACAACGTATACCCACCAGTAGCATACCATACATCAATGTGTATATATGCCTATTGTACGCAATGGATATTGGGGCACAGTCTGTTCACTGAGCTGCTGTCACATTTTCATCGGTCAGGTTTCGTAGCAGCACCTCGACAAGCTCATAGGCGTGGGTGTCAGCGTTGCTTGCTGTAAAGGAACACATCAGGCGTTGCGGGGTTCCCACGGTGTCGTGCCACTCAATCATAAGGGTCATAGAACTGCGCCTGTAGTGTTGCCAGCCAGACCATCTCAAGAGCGAATGTGTCCCCAGACCGTCCCACCATGCCGTGGCCCGCGCACGCATAACCTCGGTCCTCTGGTGGAGCAGAGGTCGGGTGTCGTCTGTCACAATGATCTCTATCACAGCATGGCGGGCAATGTGTCCGCGTTGCCGTCCCAGACTATCAATGAAGACAAAATCGTGCTCGTTGATACCACAAAAAAGCGGCAGGCCAGAGGAGTCAAATCCGGCCGAGAGTATCGTTTCAATCCCAAGCTCACGGTATGCTATTCGCTTTCGTGTCTTTCCAATCAGCAGTGTGAACAGTGAACAGAGTATACCAAAGAACAACACGCAAAAGATGCATGCCTGTTGTGCCTGTTCCATATCGGGTCCCTTCATAATGAGCCAGTCCAGCAGCATCATCTTCTGCCCCCTTTCCATCCACCCGTATCATTTTTCATCTTTGCAGCTATCATACCATACAATTGAGACATAAGCACGTTGACAACGCTCCACACCAATAGTATACTACACATCAGTGTGTATACATACCCATTATGTGCAGGTTGAAGTGTTTATGCAACGTATCAATATTACCCTTGACGATGAGACCATCGACATGCTCACGACCCTGGCGAACCAGCTCTACGGTGGGAACAAATCACTCACCATTCGCGAAGCACTGCAATCGTTGGCGGCGCACACCGGTCAGGATGGGTGGATTGTTCGGGGCTATGTGGCAGTGGTAGTTTCCCAGGAAGAAGAGGTATGTCACACATGTGGGCGGGTATGTCATCAAGGAGATATCTTCTACCGCCCGGTCTTTGAACGAGGCAGTGGACGCAACGTGATCACCCATCTCCCCCGAACCGACTGGCTAGAGTGCCAGCAGTGTGCCGAACAGCAACCGACTGACTGAGGGAAACAAGCAGACTCTCCGCCAGTTCTCTCTCAGAAGATAAATGGTTTTCCAGGTGTTCTGGAAGTGCTTTTTTTTTGTTCGCTATTGAAAAAGTTTTTCAATAAGAAGGAGGAAGACCGATGAAAACATCTCGATGGACAAGTGCGGCAACCTTGCGGAGCCTGATAGTATGCCTGTTCATTCTCATAGTTGCCGGGTGTAGTAAACAGCCTGCCGCGCAGCCTGCCACGCAACCCACGACACAGAGCCAGCCATCCCCTGATGTTACAAAAGATGCCCCAGAAACAGACTCAGATGATAAACTTGCCATTACTGTGAGTATTTTGCCACAGCAGTACTTTGTTGAACGGGTTGGCGGCGAGCATGTCGCGGTTAATGTCATGGTGCCACCGGGCGAATTCCCTGGCACCTATGAACCGAAACCAGACCAACTTACCGCGTTGAGCAAAGCCGATGCCTACATCAGCATTGATGTACCCTTTGAGCGTGCATGGCTGGAGCGCTTTCAACAGGCCAACTCCGATATGCTCATGGTTGATACTACTCAGGGCATTGAGCGGCGTGGTCCTGCCGACCAACCCGACCCACATATCTGGCTTTCACCGTTGCTGGTCAAAAAGCAGGCCCGCACGATAGCCGACGCCCTGATCGAGCTTGACCCCAACCACACAGAAGAGTATGAAGCCAACCTGGCAGCGTTTACCTCAGATATTGACACACTCTACAAGGAGACGACTACAGCCCTGGAAGACCTGAAAACCCGCAAGTTTATGGTGTTCCACCCGGCATGGGGCTATTTTGCTCAGGATTACAACCTGGAGATGATCCCGATTGAGGTGGGGGGCCAGGAGCCGAGTGCTACCGAGCTTGCCGAGGTAGTCCAGCATGCCAGGGACAATAGTATCAAAGTTATTTTTGCACAGCCGCAGTTCGACCCGAAATCGGCGCATACGCTCGCGGATGAGATTGGCGGCGAGGTTGTGTTGATTGATCCGCTGGCACCCGACTGGCTGGCAAACCAACAGCGTGTATCCAGTACATTCGTGCAGGTGCTGGGTGGTACTGATGATGAGCAGACCACACCGACGATTGGATCTCTCAACGATGAATAACGTTATTACCATTCGCAACCTCTGGGCAGGGTATAATCACGAAGTCGTGCTGGAAGATATCAACCTGTCGGTCAGACCCCTGGATTTTATCGGTCTGATTGGTCCCAATGGTGGTGGTAAATCAACGCTCCTGAAAGTCATCCTG
>CAYFVX010000559.1:0-3889 GCA_964346425.1 uncultured Chloroflexaceae bacterium
CTTGTTGATTTCATCATCTTCAGCTTGACAGAACAAGAAAAAGTGCAAGGATAGTGGTACGTCTCAGAATTTTTGCGGCGAAGTACGTCAGAATTTTTGCGGCAAAGTGTTAAAAATCCCTCAACCAGCAATACCCTTCACTTTCCCCTGTTATTTCCCATTTGAAAGACAAAAAAAGGTGGTATGTCAGAATATTTGCGCTGAGGTACGTCAGAATATCTGCGGCGGTACGTCAGAATATCTGCGGTAGAACAAGAATATGCTATAATAGCGTGGCGACCCGGGAGGGATTCGAACCCCCGACACCCAGTTCCGAAGACTGGTGCTCTAATCCACTGAGCTACCGGGCCAGAAGCCTGTACACTTTGTATAGTGTAGCATATTGCCCGTAGTTCTGCAACAGGAGAACATACTATTCCCATGCGTGTTGCGCTTGTTCACGATTATCTCAACCAGTATGGCGGCGCGGAGCGCGTGCTCGAAGCGTTGCACGACCTGTATCCTGATGCGCCGGTGTATACCTCGTTCTATGACCCCGCCGCGATGCCTGCCAGCTACCGTGGCTGGGATATCCGCACCTCGTTTATGCAGCAGTTGCCCGGCTGGAAGAGGTATTTTCGCCACTATTTTTTGCTCTATCCAGCCGCATTCGAGAGCTTTGACCTCAGCGGCTATGACCTGATCATTAGCAGCAGTAGTGCCTATGCCAAAGGCATTATCCCGCCTCCCCATGCGTTGCATATCTGCTATTGCCATACACCGATGCGCTTTGCCTGGCGTACTCGTGACTACCTGCAGCGCGAAGCGGTTGGTGGCGTGCAGGCGGCCGTCTTGCCCTTCATGCTTACCTATGTTAGACTGTGGGATGTTGTTTCGGCAGGGCGCGTGGATGCGTTTGTGGCAAATTCTGGCGAGGTCGCCAACCGCATTGCACGCTATTATCGTCGCAAGGCCACGATTATTCCGCCGCCAGTCGAAATACCGCCCTACCAGAAGCGTCCGGCTGAGGATTTTTACCTGGCTGGCGGGCGGCTCATTCCGTATAAGCGTATCGGGCTGGCGGTTGAAGCCTTCAGCAAGCTCGGTTTGCCGCTCAAGGTATTTGGTGATGGGCGCGACCGTGCGTTGTTGCAGGCGCAGGCTACGCCAAACATTGAGTTTCTCGGCTGGGTAGATGAGCAGCAACGCCTCGATCTGTTTGCGCGTTGCCGTGCGTTTCTTTTTCCGGGCGAGGAAGATTTTGGTATTACGCCGCTTGAGGCGATGGCAATGGGGCGGCCTGTGATTGCGTATGGGGCCGGCGGTGCGCTGGAAACGGTGATAGAGGGCGTGACCGGGCGGTTCTTTGCCGAGCAAAGTGCGGCTGCGCTGGCAGCGGCGGTGGCAGCCTCGCGTAACGATAGCTATGATGCGGCGCGTATTCGGGTACACGCCGAGCGGTTTGGCAAGCCGCGCTTCATTGAGCGTATACGGGCGTTTATTGCCGAACAGGTGGTGAGTAGCCACGAATAAATCTCTCGAATGGGAATAATGCGAAATACGTAATCATTCGAAGTATGGGAGAACACGAATAATCCGATTTTTTCTCTCGCGTGCGGAATGCGGAGAGATATGTTTGCTTCCACGATTGATGTTGCGTTCCTGAAGATGTATGCAATTGCGATATTTTCTTTCTCTATTGCGGCGTTTCTGGGCACCGGTGCTCGTTTTACCATTGCTGGTAGGAGGGTTCAGTGGTTTTCTGGAACTCCGACGGCCCGTGCCGTATGTCGCCACTGCGCAGGTGATGGTGACACAGAAACCCCATGTCCATATCCAGGATAGTCGGTTTCCTGATTTCAATCTGATAAGCTCCTGGCAAAGTTCAGAATATATTTTGGATGATATGCCTCAGGTCGTGCAAAGCATGGCCCTTGCGCAGGACGTCAGCGACTGGTTGCAAGCTCAGGGGATGGAAGTTGCGCCAGTGACGATACAGGCTGGTTTGCGTGGCGAAAGATTTCATCGTTCGGTGACGATTTCTTCGCAGGCGGCAACACCGGAGCTGGCAACCCAGATGCTCGCCGGTACGATTGCCAGTTTGCAGGAACATGGCCTGAAATATTGGAACCGTGCTCCGAACAACGGCGAGGATGGTCTGAGTGTGGCCGTGCTCAATCCCGCGACGCAGGCTGCGCCTGCCCGTAGCACGCAGCAGATGCTTCTCCACGTGGCTCTGCGTGTTGCTCTCGCGCTGGGAGCTGGTGTCGGGTTGGCCTTCCTGCTGCACTATCTGGATGACCGGCTGCGCGATGAATACCAGGTTGCTGCATTGCTTGATGGGATAGAGGTTATCGGGGTGATACCAGAGGAAAGGGTCTGATGCAGTTACAGGATTACTTCAATGTGCTGTTCAAGCGGTGGTGGGTGATTATGCTGACTGCGTTTGTTGCGGTGGTGGCTACCTATGGCGTGAGCAAGCTTTTACCACGAACGTATCGTGCGCAAATGGCGTATGTGGTGGTTGCCAATCGTGCGGATTATGGGTTGAGTATTCACCTGCGCAATACGATGAATCTGTATCGGGAGCTGGTGCTGCAACCCGATGCGCTGCAACAGATTAGTGATCAGCTCAAGCTGGATGTCAGCGGTGAACGGTTGTTGCAGGATGTGCGGGTGCAGCCGCAACCAGACGATCAGAAACTCGTTATTGAAGTGGATTCGCCCTTTCGCGAACAGGCGAAAATGATAGCAACGACGGTCGGCAAGCGGCTGGAGCAAGAAGTCGTCAATTTGAATGCCAATCTGGAGGGCACAGACCGCCTGAATGTAACCCGCACGCAGAGTGCGCGGATTGTGAGTATCAAGCCAAATACGCGCATCAATATGCTGGCTGGTGGTATCCTGGGGTTGGTGCTCGGTCTGCTGCTGGCGTTTATCCTGGAGTTTCTGGATGATACGCTGAAAAGTAGTGCGGATGTGGAGCGTTTTGTTGGCCTGACAACGCTCGGAGCTATTCCGACAGTCGATTCGAAGGCGTAGAGGAAGGATATTGTGGCGAAAAACCAGCAAGAAACCAGTTCCAATTCACATAGCGACTCTGATTTGATCGCCTTGCGTGACCCGCGTTCGCCCGCGGCCGAGGCGTATCGTACTTTGCGCACAAATATCCAGTTTTCCAGTCTGGATAAGCCGATCCATACATTGCTCGTGACCAGCACGGCACCGGATGAAGGCAAAAGTACCACGCTGGCAAATCTGGCCGTGACGATGGCCCAGGCGGAGCAGCGGGTGGTGCTGGTAGATTGCGATTTGCGTCGCCCGGTGTTGCATACGCTGTTTCATCTTTCCAATGAGCAAGGGTTGACGAATAGTATTCTCGATACGGAAGATGCTCCGTTGCCGTTGCAGGAAACTTCCGTCACTGGTCTGCGTGTGCTGACCAGTGGGCCGCTCCCGCCGCGCCCGGCCGATCTGCTGGGTTCACGGCGTATGGGAATGATTATCGAGCGGCTCAAGCAAGAGGCAGATATGGTGTTGTTTGATACGCCCCCGGTGACAGCAGTGACCGATGCGGCGGTTCTGTCCACCCATCTCGATGGGGTTTTGCTCGTGTTGCAAGCGGGCAAAACGCGACGCGACCGCGCACGGGAGGCGCGGCGGTTGCTGGAGAAGGTGCAGGCAAATATTGTCGGTGTAGTCCTCAACAATGCGCGGCTGGAGAGCAGCTACGGCTACTATTAACTCTAAGTACAGCATTGCGTAAATGCGTGCCGAAAGAGGGAAGACGAAGCGGGCATTCTACCACGCCTTCACCCTCTCCCCAAACCCCTCTCCCATCCAGGGAGAGGGTCCTCGGACGCCCCCCTTCCCCCCTTGTGACTCTGATGGTAAAGGGGGGATTGGTTAT
>CAYFVX010000560.1:0-3885 GCA_964346425.1 uncultured Chloroflexaceae bacterium
GCTTCACCCACGCCTCAATGGTAAGCTGGTTATTTGCCTTTGCGGTGTCAATAACTTTGCTGGCGGCTCCATCCGAAGCAAGCAGGGTCGCCTGATTGATACTCAACAGGCCATCTCCCCAACTGACATTCCCGGTATCGGCAATCGTCAGGTCAAGCGGCGTGCCTGTGCCGGAGACATCATGCACGGTTGAACCACTACCTTCGTCAAAGGTATAGAGCACCTGCAAGCCGTCACTTGCCCGCCCATCCTCTGGGGTTGGTTCGATGGTCGGTTCGACGGTCGGTTCGACGGTCGGCTCGACGGTCGGTTCAACGGTTACAGTCGGCGTAATCGTTGCCGTTACGGTCGGCTCTTCTGTCGGCTCTTCTGTTGGCTCTTCTGTTGGCTCTTCTGTTGGTGTATCTTCAGGGCCAGCCGTATAGTTCTGCGACACTTCCTCACTGCTCAAAGCACGATCATAGAGGGCGACCAGATGGAACTCGCCAAGCCAGGGACGTCCTTCCGACAATTCGTTCGCCAGCCCCAGGCGAGCATTTGTGTCCCAACTCATCAAATCGCCGCCTACCTGTTCCGTTGCGGCTACTTCACCATCAACGAACATGGTTGCCAGGCCGGTATTGTCGAAAGTATAGACGACGTGCATCAGGTCAGTCGTCAAAGTGCCTTCATCCGTGGAAACGGAAGGTGTGCCATTCGTACTGGTGGTACTCGTGCGGAGCCGCATATCATACACATCTGATGGTGCAGACCCCCACTGACCCTGGCCCAGCGTAAAGTTCCGCTCATAGGCGTTGTTGGACAGGGAGACGATACGGGCTGGTCCGTCCTGGGTGGTGTTGGCAGGTTTCACCCACGCCTCAATGGTAAGCTGGTTATTTGCCTTTGCGGTGTCAATAACTTTGCTGGCGGCTCCATCCGAGGCGAGCAGGGTCGCCTGGTTGACGCTGAGCAAGCCCTCACCCCAATTGACGTTTGCTGCGTCGGCAATTGTCAGGTCAAGCGGCGTGCCTGTGTTGGAAACATCATGCACGGTTGAGCCACTGCCTTCGTCAAAGGTGTAGAGCACCTGCAAGCCATCACTTACGCGACCATTCTCTGGGGTTGGTTCGACGGTTGGTTCGATGGTCGGTTCTTCAGTTGGTTCGACGGTTGGTTCGATGGTTGGTGTAATGGTCGCCGTTGTGGTTGGTTCGACGGTTGGTTCGATGGTCGGTTCGATGGTCGGTTCGATGGTCGGTTCGATGGTTGGTTCGATGGTCGGTTCGACGGTTGGCTCTTCAGTCGGGGTAGGCTCTTCCGGACCTGCCTGGCGGTTTTGCGCTACTTCCTCAGCAGTCAATGCACGGTCATAGAACGCCACCAGGTGATACTCGCCCAGCCAGGGACGTCCTTCGCCAATTTCATTTGCCAGTGCCAGTTCAAATGTTGTCTCCCAGGTCGTCAAATCGCCACCTATTTCCTCCGTCGCGGCTTCTTGCCCATCTATGAAGATGGTTGCCTGTCCATTGCCATCAAAGGTGTAGGCAACGTGCGTCAGGTTCGTGTCCAGCGTCCTCGCGGGTGAGGACAACGAAGGGGTGCCATTGTCACTGGTTTCACTCGTGCGGAGCCGCACATCATACACCGTGGACGGCAATGACCCCCACTGCCCCTGTCCTAGCGTGACATTACGCTCCATAGAACCACTGGAAAGGCTGATAATACGGGCCGGGCCATCCTGGTAGGTATTGGCGGGCTTGACCCAGGCTTCAAGGGTAAACTGGTTGTTTGTCTGCGCCATATCAATCACCTTACTGGCGGCTCCATCTGAAGTTATCAGGGTTGCCTGGTTGACGCTCAGGTACCCCTCTTCCCAGGAAACCTTTGCCGTCTCCGGGATGGTCAGGTTGAGCGGCGTGCCCACGCCGGATTCGTCCTGGATGGTGTCACCACTGCCTTCATTAAATGTATAGAGCACTTGCAAGCCATCTTCCACCCGGGTCCCGCTGTAGGAAGGTGGGGGGGTTGGGGTTGGGTCAGGTGCTATCGCTCCATCCTGAATAGCCAGGTTCTCATAGAGCACGACCCGATCATGCGTCCATCCGATGGAGATGACATCCATATCCCCATCCGCATCAATATCTACCAACTGCGCTCCATCATGATGCTCGTCGCCTACGTGGATCGTATAGGGTTGCCAGGCCGTGCCGTTGCCATCGGTATTCTCCAGGGCAAACAGTTTGGCATCCGAGGCATCAGCAAAATAATGCTCTCCAACGACCATATCCATGTCGCCATCATGGTCGAGGTCTGCGACATCCATACTCATCGGTGAGCGAATAGAACTCGCCACCACGTGCTCCGTAAACGGGTCAGTCGCATGCTCCCCCTGTTCATACCAGACAACTTTGGCCGGCGCATTGCGAGCTTCAAACGCAACCACGGCATCCAGTCGTCCATCGTCATTCATATCTACCAGGCGATTGCGGTCTGGGTCTCCATCGCCGGTGGCTGGATGAACGGGGTATGCCGTCCAATCGCTGCCCTCATTGCTGAGCCATTTGGTGCCAAGCAACAGGTCAAAATCGCCATCACGGTCTATATCACCCGCACTCAAGGCTTCATTCTGCGTGGTAGTCGAGATACTTCGCCAGGGCCAGGTTTCGTTCACGGGGTCATCGGGGACGGTCAGCATCTGCGCACTTCGGCCAGTTTCCCAGGCGAGGGCAACCTCGTTATTGGTGCCGCTCTGGTAGGGAGCAACTGCGACGCCTTGCAGGAAATCGCCATCGCCACGGGAGACGTTATCGAGGATAGTGAAGTTGCCGCTGCCATCATTCTGGGCCCAGACAAAGTTGGGGTTATTGTCTGCCCCCACGCCTTCGGTACCAAGGACATCGAGGTCGCCATCCTGGTCGAAGTCATAGACAGTTGCCATGTTGTTGAGCGGGGAGCCGATGGTGTGGCGGGTCCAGGAGCCGTCGGGTGTGCCGGGGTTCTGGTACCACCAGCCGCCGGTGATGATGTCCTGGTGGTCATCGCCGTTCATATCACCATGCGTGATAAACAGGGCCCGCCAGGGTTTGTTGCTATCAATCTCATGGCGTTCCCAGCGATCCATTGGCAGGGTGGGTGGTTCGTTGAGCCAGATGTCTACGCGAGGGGTCTCCCAGTTGTAGGGTTTGCCGATGATGTCGAGGTCACCATCGCCATCCAGGTCCGTCACGCGCGATTCGTGATTGCCATAGCCGGTGGCGACATCGGTTTTGGTGAAGTTGCCGGCACTATCGCCATAGAAGACCCACATACCGGCATCCTCGTTGCCACCATCCAGGCGCATTTCGGCGCAGAAGATGTCGAGATGCCCGTCCTGGTTGATATCCACAATATCCAGGCTATGGCCGTGGTCGACCTGGTGGTCCAGCAAGTCATGCGCGACCCAGTCGGTGCCATTCCACTCATACCATTGCAATTGTCCTATTCTATCACCAGGGGAAAAGACCACTTCGACCCAGCCACCGGGGATCAACTGTGCGGTGGCTGCGACGGTATCACGCTGGGAATCATCAATAATGTGGGGGGTATAGGATGTGCCGCCGGTATGTTCAAACCAGCGACCGCCACCGACAATGTCAATCTTGCCGTCGCCATTGACATCACTCTTTGCCAATCCTTCAAACCAGCCGGAGGAAGAGAAAATGACGGTCATGGGCCAGGGTTGGGTGGTTTTGGGGTCGGCAGGAATATCGGCCAGGTAGAGTTCGTCGCTATGCTGGTTCCAGAAGACGAGTTCTTGTTCGCCATCGCTATCAAAGTCACCAAAAATCTGGTTGTGATGCATGTTGGCTCCGGACTTTTTGATAGTGTAGCGATTCCAGGGGGTATCGGGGTCGTAGGTGGGGT
>CAYFVX010000561.1:0-3883 GCA_964346425.1 uncultured Chloroflexaceae bacterium
GTCGAAAAAACAACACACCCCACGATACAATGCCGTCCACGATGTTTCGTGGTGCCACCCAACAAAGCTCTTCTGGTAAAATCATGCTATCCTAATAAACAGAGAATATTCCACCGACAACGCGGCTACAAATTGATGGAGTTTGATCATGAGCACAGATGCACAATCCATTGCATCACTACAACAAGAAAACGCGCGGTTACGGCACCAGCTTGCCGCGATGAAGCAGCGTCTCCCAGATGCTGGCGAATCAGATATCGAACTTGCTCAAGACCTGTGTCTGTTCAAAGGACTGGTTGAACATTCCCCTGATGCTATTGCGCTTGCGACCCTTGATGGACAGATAACGTTTGCCAATCAAGCGTTTTGTGTGCTCTTTGGGTATGATGACGTCTCCGGGATGCAGATAGCTGATTATCTTCCGCCAGAAGATCGAGCCACCATACTCCCGCAAATTTTGCAGTGTGTCCTGGCAGGGCACCCCTGGGTTAGCGAGTCTCGTGGGTTGCGCAAGGATGGGAGTATTTTTCCGCTGCAGGTTTCAGTTTTTGTGGTTTGTGATGATGACGGCGAATCCTGCGCTATCGCAGGTATGATGCGTGATATCAGCAGAGTAAAACTGTTTGAAGAAGAACTGAAAACGATGAACGATGAGCTTGAACAGCGCGTCGAAGAACGCACGCAGGAACTTTCCCGCAGTCAGGCTCTATTGCAATCGTTTGTGCAGAATGCTCCATTTGCGTTGCTTATGAAGGATGTGGTGGAATGGCGGTATCTGCTGGTCAATAATGCCTGTGCGCTCACGGCTAGCAAGTCCATCGAGCAGGTGATTGGTAAGACAGACTATGAGATATGGGACTATGAAGTTGCCGAGCAGTTACGTCATGACGATGTGCAAATCATGCAAACCGGCGAGGTAACGCAGGGGGAAATGACTGTCAACTGTGGACAGGAGAAACATACATTACTCTGGTATAAATTTCTGGTGTATGCGGATGATGGT
Organism: uncultured Chloroflexaceae bacterium; assembly: GCA_964346425.1. Taxonomy (GTDB): domain Bacteria; phylum Chloroflexota; class Chloroflexia; order Chloroflexales; family Chloroflexaceae; genus JAAUSY01. The sequence continues at coordinate 1,004 of CAYFVX010000561.1, forward strand.
TCGCCCTATGCGCTCTGTGGGCTGGCTCTGGATATTACCGAGCGCAAAAAAGCCGAACAGAAATTGCAAGATACCAACGAACTGCTGGAGCGGTTTTTTGCCACCACCCATTTGCTGGTCGCGTATATGGACCACCAGTTCAACTTTATTCGCGTCAATAATGCCTATGCTGCGGCAGATAATCGTGCGCCCGAGTTTTTTCCAGCCAAGAACCATTTTGATCTCTATCCGCATACTGAGAATGAAGCCATCTTTCGCCGCGTGGTCGAGACGGGAGAAGCCTATAATACCTATGCGCGACCGTTTGAATATGCGCATAACCGTGAGCGTGGCAAAACCTACTGGGATATGTCTTTGCAGCCCGTCAAGAAGAGTACTGGCGAGGTTGAAGGGCTTATCTTGCTGCTGGTGAACGCGACAGAACGGGTGCGAGCCGAATGTGCGCTGCGTGAGAGCAAGGACCGTGCCCAACTGGCTCTGGAGAGTGCGGACCTTGGTCTCTGGGATTGGAATATTGCCACGGGTGAAGTCGTCTTTAATGAACGCTGGGCTGACATGCTTGGCTATCGGCTGGATGAAATAGAACCGCATGTTTCCAGTTGGGAGCACCTTTTGCATCCTGATGATGCACCAGAGGTTACCAGAGTGCTTGGTCTGCATCTGGCGGGCGACATCCCTTTTTATGACACAGAACAACGATTGCGCACTCGTGATGGTGGTTGGAAATGGATCCAGGACTATGGCAAGGTGGTCGAACGGGACGCAGCAGGCAATCCGTTGCGTATGACGGGCACCCATCGGGATATCACACCGCAGAAAGAGTATGAGCGTGAGTTATTGGAGGCGCGTCAATTTGCTGAAGCAGCCACCCGTGCGCGGTCCGAGTTTCTGGCGACGATGAGCCACGAAATCCGCACGCCTTTGAATGCAGTCATTGGGATGAGCAGCCTGTTGCTCGATACGGAGCTTTCAGCAGAACAGCGCGATTTCGTGCAGACTATTCGTCTCAGTAGTAATACGCTGTTGAGCTTGATTAACGATATTCTCGACTTTTCCAAGATTGAAGCGGGAAAACTGGATATTGAGGAAAGTCGCTTCGATTTGCGTGATTGTGTAGAAGAAAGCCTGGAACTCATTGTGCCCAAAGCGGCGGAGAAATCGCTGGAGATAGCGTATGATATAGAACAGCAGGTACCTGAAGCGGTGATTGGCGATATAAGCAGGGTGCGCCAGATACTTGTTAATTTGTTGAGCAATGCGGTGAAGTTCACTGACCAGGGGGAGGTGGTGGTCAGGGTGAGGTGCAATGATACGAAGCAGTGTGAGCATGCAGAAAACAATGCGACACAAACGCCCGATGGCACACGGACGTTCCAGTGTTTGCTGCATTTTAGTGTGTGTGATACGGGTATTGGCATTCCGCAAGAGCGCATTGGGCAACTCTTCAAGTCATTTAGTCAGGGCGACTCCTCGATGACGCGCAAATATGGTGGGACGGGACTGGGGTTGGCTATCAGCAAGCGACTGGCTGAGGTTATGGGCGGCTCCATGTGGGTGGAAAGCCAGGATGGGAAAGGATCAGTTTTTCATTTCACCATTATGCTGCGAGCGGTGGTGGTGCAGAAAGAAGATGCGGATGGTTCGCTTGATCTGTTGTATAGCAAGAAAGTGCTGGTAGTTGGCAATAATACCACAGCACACGAACTGCTGGGGAAACAACTGATGACGTGGGGGATGCAACCGGTGATGGCCTGCTCAGGAGCAGAAGCCCTCCATTTGATACGCCAGCATGAGGAATTTGATCTGGTTATCCTGGATGTTGCATTGCACGATATGGAAGGTCTGGTGCTGGCAGAGCGCATACGCATCTATCACAATGCACGGGCATTGCCACTGGTGCTCTGGACGCCTATCACGTTGCGGGATGAAGTGGCGAAGATTGCCGAGGTAGAGATTGCGGCATTTCTGATGAAACCTTTTCGCCCTTCGGTGCTCTACAATCTGCTGGTTGGTTTCTTTGAAGGCAAGCCGCGGGAACTCCCGCTCAAAACCGGCTGGGAGCATATTGATCGGCAGATGGGGCACCAGTATCCTTTGCGCATTTTGCTGGTAGAAGATAATCCAGTCAACCAGAAAGTTGCGTCGCATATGCTGCGCAAAATAGGGTATCAGGCGGATATTGCGAACAATGGGCGCGAGGCAGTGGATGCATTACAGCGACAGATGTATGATGTTGTTTTCATGGATCTGCAGATGCCAGAGATGGATGGGATTGAGGCAACGCGCCATATCCGTGCCCACTGGTCTGATTGCAAAAGACCCTACATTATCGCGATGACTGCGCATACGATGGTGGGCGACCGCGAAGCGTGTCTGGCGGCTGGCATGAATGATTATCTCAGCAAGCCAGTGCAGTTTGATGTTCTCAGTGAAAAGCTAGAACATGCAGAGCGCACGAATCGTGCGCAGTCGCCAGCAGTGCATGATGCTCCCGCTTCTGCTGAACAGTCTTCTACGGAACAGTCTGTTGTCATCATAGATGAAACGCTCTATGCCGTGTTTCAGGAGACAATGGGCGATATGACGTCCGAACTAGTTGAGGTTTTTCTCCAGGATGGTGCCGAAACCTTGCAAGAGATGCAAGCGGTGTATGCCCAGAACAATGCGCAGGCGTTGTATCAACTTGCGCACTCGCTCAAGTCGAGCAGTGCGCAAATTGGAGCTCTGTCGCTCTCGGAGCTTTGCCAGCAGTTAGAAGACCGTGGGCGTTCGGGTGATTTAGAAGAGGTTAGTGAGTTGCTGGCTCAGGTCGCTGCAGTCTACGAGCAAGTTTATGAGGAGTTGAGCACAAGGGTATGAAAGCCGCGGGGTTCGGGGTTC
>CAYFVX010000562.1:0-3875 GCA_964346425.1 uncultured Chloroflexaceae bacterium
GATTAAACGCCGCAATCGCATAGGGATGCCACCAGAGCGCATTCAGTAGCGCAACGACCGCCACCCCCAGCGCAACCCAGTCCGCCAGCGGACTGAATACTGTCTGGTATCTCTCCGCGGCCTGTGGTCGCCCGTCTCCCGTCCTCAAAGGGGGGTATTTTTGCGCCTCATTGCCTTTCCCAGAAGCATCAATGACTGCGGCAGGTATCCGATGCTTGCCCACGGTCTCCGGTTCATCGTCTACGGTCCCCCTTTGAGCATCTCCCGTTTCCTTCGCCCGCCGCGCAAAAACCCCCACCAGACCCACCGCCGCCACAATATCTACCGCCGGAAACACCGGCACCAGATAGCGATTGAACTTCTTGGGAAACACGCTCATCGCCAGCACAAACAGCAGGATAAAACCCACCAGCAATGCCATGCTTCTGACCAACGACCGGGATGACCTATCACCCGCTCCCCTCTCTCCTCTCTCTCCCAGAAATCTGTTGGGAAAGCACGGACAGGTTTGACCGCAAAGGCGCAAAGAGCGCAAAGGTGCGGACAAAAGTCCGCCTAAAGATACGTACCCCATCCGCCACATCGCCAGTGGCAGCAGCAACACCCCCAGCAGCGTCCAGGGCGTCATCCTGAGCACCAGTGCAACCGGGTAAAACAGCCAGCCGGGGGCTGCCACTCGCTCGCCGAGAAAGAAATTGCCGGTCATATGCGGCTGCGCTCCCTCTGCCGCAACTCCCGCCCGCAATGCCTCATACGCGTGCAGCGGGTTGACCCACAACACCGGCCAGAGAGCTACCACCGTCACCAACACCCCGATTCCCCACAACAGCAGCGATCCCACCTGCGCCCGCAACCGCCCGCGCAAAGACTTTGCTGGGAAATACTCTCTCTTGCCCAGATCTTTGCGTCTTTGCGTGATGCCCTGCCCGACGGACGCCAGAGCCAGCAACCCGACCAGCGGCACCAGAGCCAGCGCAGGCGACTTGGTCAACAACGCCAGCCCGGCAAACAGCGCAGAGAGCACCAACCAGCGCACTCCCGCCGCATAATTCCAATACAACGCAGCCGCCAGCAAACTGAGCGTGGCGAATGTCCCCATCAGCGCATCCACGTGCAACAGGCGGCTATATCCTACAATGAACGGATCCGTCGCCCATAGAAAAGCTGCCAACCCCGCTATGGTAGCTGGCAGCATCCGCCGCAACATCGTATATCCAAACAGCACCCCGGCTACATGCACCAGCACAACCGGCAGGCGAAAAAAGGCCACCACCAGTGCAAACGTCTCTGCTTGCAGCAAACCCTGCGCAAACAGCCAGCGACGCAACGCGATCCCCGCCGCCCCCAGCCACATCGTTGTCACTCCTGGATGGGTAGACACATCCATCGCGGCATAATCACCGGACTGCAACGCCAGTAACAGCGATTCGGAACGACTGAACCAGAACTCGACCTCATCGTGCGTTACGAACAGCCCCAGATCGACCACGCGCACCCAGAGCGCAACAATGCCCAGCACGAGGTATGGAAGATACGGGAAGTGGCTACGGATTATTTTTTCCATAGCCTTTCGATCGCATGCACCGCCTTCTCACCCAGGCCACGTAGCCCACCAATCAGCCGATCCAGCAGACCACGCTTCTTCACCGCTTCTTCCAACGCAATCGCTTCTTCCACCGGTTCAGTTGGCGCGGCGACCGTCGCTGCCAGCCTGTGTTGCGCAAAGAAGTCCAGCATCAGGCGGCTGGCATCTGGCCCCTGCGGGTCTGTATAGCTTGCCCCTTTTGCCCCGCCGGGCCAGCCGTGCTTCATCCCTTCCACCAGATATTTCTTCATCACCACCCGACCAGTCTGGTCAGGGTAGAGATACTCTGCATAACTCCTGCCACCCGGCACCACACCATGCTCCATCTCCATCCTGGTCGTATGGTCAACCATCCGCCCATCAACGAGCAAGCCATTGAGATAGCCCCACTGCGCCACCAGTTGGTCGGCATTCACCACCGCGACCGTGCGGTCTGCTGTGCCATGAAACACAATCAGCGGCACAAACCGCCGCTGCAAAAACCCCATCGCCTGATATGCCGCCAGCGCACCCGCCTTTGGGTCTCTTGCACCGCGTGCCATCGCCAGCCAGCCACTTGTCGCATTGGACGCTGCGCGATAGGGCATTCCGCCGCAGACACCCACCGCCGCAAACACATCTGGATAGGTCGCCGCCAGGATAACGCTCAAGGAAGCCCCGGCCGAAATACCCGCCACATAGATACGGCTGATGTCAACGGCATACTGCTCATCAATTGCGCGGACCATCCCCATAACCAGCGCAGGCTCACCGCTGCTACGCACCTGATTCTGCGGCTTAAACCAGTTCCAGCAGCGGGTCGGATTGGCAGAGCGGGGTTGCTCGGGGTAGAGCACAAGGAAGCCACGCTGCTCGGCCCAGCTATTCATGCCTGTGCCCTGTGCAAAGTCCTGGGGAGTCTGGGTACAGCCGTGCAACATCACCAGCAGCATGGTGGGCGTATCACTGTGATAGCTCGTGGGGACATAGAGGTAGTAGCGATGGTCGTGATAGCTACCAGCTACGAAGTTCTCCCGATGGAATGATTGCTCAGACGATGGCGAAACACCGGGGCGCATATCTTTCTCCTGTCATGCCAGTGATGAGTGATGAGTGATGAGTGATGAGCGGCTGCAATGCGCTTTATCGTACCATGATTTCGTAAACAGCCCTGGCGATTTTTCGCCAGGGCTGTTGAGGCTTTCTGAAGCTATGGAGCCAACGCGGGGACTTGAACCCCGGACCTGCTGTTTACGAAACAGCTGCTCTGCCAACTGAGCTACGTTGGCATCAACACACCCCTACATTGTAGTGCAGAGCATTGCTGCTGTCAAGCTCTATCGAAAGGATACCTGTTCAGAAGTGGGTAAAGGGCCTCGCGCAAAGACGCAAAGACGCAAAAAGACGGGCAGGGCCTCGCGCAAAGACGCAAAGACGCAAAGAGCCGTGCAGAGAGAAAGGGAAAACCTGTTCTCTCATTGCCTCCGTGTCTCCGTGGTGAAAAGAAACTATCCATCCGAACCTGGTATTACACTTGCGCTCTCCTCTGTTTGGCATGCAACGATTCACCATGCTATAATGCCACCAGGGTAGCCACGAATGCACCAACCAGAAAGCGTAGCAATGACCACCGATATCAAAACCCAGATTATCCAGGAACTGCCCGACTTGCTCGAAAATGACCCGGCTATTCGCCAGAGTGTCTGGCGGATGATCACACCCTACTTCGCGCCACGCCAGGAAACCGATAGCCGCTTTGACCAGATGATGGCTGAACTCCGCCAGATGCGCGAAGAGTCCGAACGTAAATGGCAAGAACAAAAACAAGAATCCGAACGCAAAAGGCAAGAAAACCAGCAACGTTGGGAAGAAAATTGGGCCGAATTGCAACGCATGCGCGAAGAATCCGAGCGCAAATGGCAGGAACAAAAACAGGAATCTGAACGCAAATGGCAAGAAAACCAGCAAGAACTCCGCCAGATGCGCGAGGAATCCGACCGCAAATGGCAAGCAACCCAGCAAGAACTCCACCTGTTGCGCGAGGAATCCGACCGCAGATGGGAAGAAAACCAGCAACGCTGGGAAGAAAATTGGGCCAAACTGCAGCGCATGCAAGAAGAATCAGAACGCAATTGGCAACAACAACACGAAACCAATCGCCAGTTGCACAAGAAAATGGACCGCGTAGATGCAACCCTCGGCGCGATTGGCGCACGCTGGGGTACACGTTCGGAAGCCTCCTTCCGCAATGCCTTGCGTGCGCTCCTGCAAGAAGTGGCGGATGTGCAGGTGCAGCAGGTGGATATTGTGG
>CAYFVX010000563.1:0-3874 GCA_964346425.1 uncultured Chloroflexaceae bacterium
CTGGCCTGACCGAGTATTCGCGTGCAGCGTATCGGTAACTGGCTGGCTGCTTGCACCGAGCGGTATTATTATTGTTGGAGTCGTAGTTACGGGTTGCGGTTGTCGGTTGGTAACGACTGGTGCAGCAGGCGTGCTGGTTGCAGTCGGCTGCGGCGTTTGTTTTTCTTCTCCCTGCAATGGTTCTGGATATGCCGAGGCAGTTTCGGCTACATCTGCTTCTTGCGCTGGCTCTGCTGTTACAGTTGCTGCTGGCTCTGTCGTTTCCGTCTGTTGCAGCGACGTTTCTGCCGAAACTTCTGTTGCCGTTTCCGTCAGGGTCGGCGATGCTTCCACCGTGGCAGTTACCACAGACTCCTCGTTGTCAGGCTGTGCTTCGCGGCCTGTCGTTGCAGCAGGTGTGGCAGTTTCTGTCGCCTCCATCGTTGCGGTCGGCTGTGGTGTATCAGTCGCCGCCGCCGTAGGAGTTTCACGAGTTGGTGTGCTGGTTGGTGTGCTGGTTGGTGTGCTGGTTGGGGGTGCCGTTTCTGTCGTCACAGTTTGCGTATTGACCACACTCGAAGCAACCGGGCTGGTTTCAACGGTTGGTGTGGGCGTTGGCGTCGGTGTGGCAGTTGACGTCGGTGTGGCAGTTGACGTCGGTGTGACAGTTGGCGTCGGTGTGGCAGTTGGCGTCGGGTTGTCTGACGGTTGTCCGTCGCTGGCAAGAGTCGGTTGCACATCTGCGGCCGGGCGTTTGCCATCGGCCTGGCAAGCAGCATCAAAGGGAAGATTGCCCTTGCTATCCGTCACCACCACGTTTTGTACCGTCACCCACTCGCTCACGCCACAGGCATTATCCTGCGCCTGCACCCGCAGCACATAGCAGCCGGGCGCAACCCCTTCCAGGTCAGCCGCATTTGTTTCGCTAAACTCCTCCGCAGTACCCTGCGGATCCGTACCCAGATAGTAGTGATAGCCCGCCACACCGGAGCCATCACCATCGCTAAATGCATCCCAGGCGAGGGAGACCTGGCCGCTTTCATCATCCGCAAGCCGATAGGTCTCTTCTGGCACGGTTTCGGGAGCTTCAAAGACAGGCGGTGTTGCATCATACCCAATGGGACCAAATGAACCAAGGACATTGTTGCCGCCGCTATCCCAGGCGCGAATGTTGATAGTATGATACCCTTCGCCCCCCCAGGAAAGCTCAACATAGCCCGCATCCCCGGCAAATTCCGGGGTCTCGTCAACTGGCTCTTCGTTGAATTTCTGGCTGAATCCCTGCACCTGTCGGTCATCAGCAATCGTAAACTCGATACGTGCATCTTCACAATACCACTGCTCTGGCTCCAGATCGCTGCTGAAGAGAATTTCCGGCGGGCTGGTATCAGGATTGGCTTTTGCCACCAGCACCTCGCCATAATGGTCATTGCATGCATTCGTATTGGGCAGGCTATAACCATCCTGAAAATGCAGGTCAATCGTTTCACGGTTGAAATAGGAACCACTCGGTGAATAGTAGAAGCTAAAATGGAGATGGTTGTAGCCATTGATGCGACCTATCTCCTGCCCCTGCAACACTGGCGTGCCGGGCGTCGTCGTAAACGCGTAGCTGAGGTGCGTATACTCGGTGTAGTAATGATTCCCGTGGTCTATGATAAGTGTCCCGCTGGAGCCAGTCCAAAAATGAACGATACCATCGGCAGCAGCCCGGACCGGAGCGTCATAGGTAGATCCTTCCACGCGGGCAAAGTCAATTTCACGTTCACCGGCATGCGTCCCACAATTGTAGCCCTGGATAACCTCCCAGGCTTCGCCCACAGGCAGCGGGAGCCAGATTGCCGGCGGCTCGGCGCGGGCATAGGTATGTGTGGGCAAAAATAATGTTGATATCACGATGAGACACAACCAGCTCAGTATAACGCCACGAAGACGGCCTTTGAACATTCTCCAAACCCCTTTACTTTGAGCAACAATCAGGCGATTTCGATTTTTCGTCTTTTCCAGTGTATGCATAAAAGAAAGCTGCATTGGTGTTTTGGGTTACAATCGTATGACAGGACACGTTTCCTCAGTGGGGTTCACCTCGCTGCAAGTTCCCGTTTGCAAACGGGCAAAAAATGCATGCAGGGGCGTGCCAGCCCATTCTGGTGGGGTTTGTGTTTTTTCGACGAAGTCAAAAAAACACAAACCCCACGCCAGAAAGGAGCGTGAGGGAACCTGGTTCCCTCACACACCCGCAGATGAACCCCGCTGAGAGGGGTACCATTTCTGGCGCAAAAACCCCCTCTGGCAGGTAACAGAAGAGACAACTGACAAAAAAATTTGCCAGCCGAAACCTCTGCGTCTCTACAGAGGGGGGATATTGATATATTTTGAGCGCAGCATGGCACTGCTTTTTTTGCACAAGCCGTGAGTATCTGGTCGGTCATACAGGGACCCGATGATAACTGGACACGCCTATCTTCCTGGATAGCGTGTTGCCAGGAACACTTTTTTCTCTTGCGAAAGCGACAATGGAAGATACCACAGGCCGGTTATTCTGTCAAATCCGGGTATTCTTGACCTGGAGTATGCCAGGTGCTACAATCACCCCATTACTTTATGCTCGTCTGACGCCCCTCGTTTCATTACTTTTGAAAAGGAGAATGCTATGTCTCAACGCCTCCCATCAGGAATCCTGGTGTTTGGTATCCTGACGCTTCTGCTCGCCAGCATATGCTCGCTCCCACAGATTGCTGCAGCACAGCCCGCTGCATCAGCGACCATCACGCAACGCTGGATTGTACAACTTGCGGAACCACCACTCGCTCAGGCTCCTGTTTCATCCGAATATACCATCATGTCGCAAGATGCTGCTGCACAGAGCAACCGCTTGCAGCTTGAGAGCCAGGCCGCGCAGCAATATCGCGCCTTCTTACAGCAGCGGCAGGCAACCGTGTTCCAGGCAATCCAGCAGCAATTTGCTGCGGCGCAGATGCACCGTTCCTATCAGATTGTCTTCAATGGCATGTCGGTTGCACTGCCGGATGTCGCTGATGCCACAGCAGAGGCGCAGCTTGAAGCGACGCCCGGTGTGATGCAAGTCTATCGTGAGCAGGCGCACGAACTCAATATGTACGCCAGTCTCCCACTGATAAATGCCCCGATGCTCTGGGAGCATCCTGCCATTGGCGGGCAGGCAAACGCCGGGCAGGGCATCAAAGTTGCCGTGATTGATACGGGGATCAAGATAGACCACCCCTTCTTTGACCCGGCCGGCTATACCTACCCAACGGGCTTTCCAAAGGGCGAAACAGCCCATACGACCCCCAAAGTCATTGCAGCACGCGCCTATTTTCGGCCCGACATAGCCCCCCTGCCCGGCAGCGAAACGCCGCAACCCGGCCCAGCCGACTCAAGCCACGGCACCCACGTAGCCGGTACAGTCGCTGGCAATGCCAACACCACCGCAACCGCACATGGCATCAGTCAGGGTATCTCCGGGGTTGCGCCACGGGCCTATCTGATGAACTACAAAACATTTTATGAAAATGATTCCGTTTTTGCAGGCATGGCGTTTGAAACCGAGCTGATGGCCGCCATTGAAGATGCAGTTGCAGATGGCGCAGACGTCATCAGCAATAGTTGGGGCGGACGGGATAGTATCAACCCACGCTTTAGCCCTCTTGCGGTAACGGCCAATGCAGCCGCGGATGCCGGCGTGCCAGTCGTCTTCTCGGCGGGCAATGCTGGCCCCAGCAAGAGCACAGCCGACTCGGGTGACATCAACAACAAACTCATCATGGTGGGAGCGTCAACCGCTGCGCAAACGTTTGCGGCTGGTTTTGTAGATGTAATTGCGCCCGAAGGCGTACCGGCGGCCGCACAAGAACTCCCCTATGGGGCCGCAGAC
>CAYFVX010000564.1:0-3847 GCA_964346425.1 uncultured Chloroflexaceae bacterium
GATGCGTACTCCGGTCCATTTTTGAGGAGATTGTGCCTACCTGGCTAGAGCTCCTGCCTCAAGGGTTCCAGCAACGGGAAAACAGAAGGTTCCCCCACACCTGAAGTACTTGACAGAATACATCAAAGAATGATTTACCTCTTGATTGTACCGCGAAAACAGAGAGAACGCAACGTGTGGAAACCCGAAGAAATGTTTTACGAAGCGGAGCGTTTTTGGCGTAAAATATGGAGCGTATTGGAGGTAGAAGGGGAAGCTTTTTGGATTGCCGTGAGCTGGGGTATCTGACTTTGAAGCTGCGCACGCGCATGTTCCAGGCTGGCTTCTGCCTGGGGGATAGCAAGCACCAGCAATCCTTGCTCATTGTCGGCAAGTAGAAAATGATAGCGGCCCTGCTGATAATAGGCAACCGACTGCGTTTCCCCTAGCCCGCTACCAAGCAAAGACATACCGCCGGCCAGCGTCAGCACATGCTGCTGCACATCTTCTTCAATACCGCAACTTGCCAGCACATTGCCATCGTAATCTATAAGCGCAATGCCAGTAAGCGCAGAACAGGTAGCCAGCAGTAGTTCTAACGGTCTGGTTATCGAAGGAGATGAATGGTTTGCTGGCAAATGATTTCTGCGGGAATACCGCCAGGCAACGCCCAGCATAACCTCATTCCAACCGACCGCGAGATTGACCGTTGCAGGGGGGGATGTCTCCTGATCGAGCTGAAATTGCCCACGTTCCCAGACTAGCCATTGATACAGGGCATCCATATCAGTCAGGTTATCGCAGTATGCCGCAACAACCAACCCTTCATGAATATGAATACTTGCCCGACTCGAACAATTCCAGGCTAAAATATGAACGGAACGCTTTTCGGTACACAGAACCTGCAGCAGACTGGCTGGCCGCATGAACTTGAACGTACCTCGAAAGACCATGCCCTACCATTCCTTTCCTTCACCACCAGGCACTCGTTCATACCTCTTCTGCATATCAAACACCAGGCAGATAGCATGACCAGGCAGAGATGAGGAGGGTAAGGTCAGTTGGCCCTTCGTAGTAACGACCGACATCGTTATGTGCATAGCTCAAACGACCGTTGTCGTTACTACGAGGCAACCAAACTGCCAGGTACATGTGAACCATAGGTTTTCAAGATTTGTTCGTCCGCATCTCCAGTAGATGGAGGAGCGAGATTAGGAGAGGCGATTCACAAGGGGAACAGGTCATAGAGTATATCAGGTTTGTATCCTCCAGGAACGACCACTATACACTACTTTCCTGTCAAGTGAGGAAAACGGAGGGCCTGGAAGAGAGATGGGACGAACGCTCTTTTGTAAAACCTGGATATATTATGCCATTTTTCAGCCTGTGTGGAAGAGGTTGTGCATGAAGATTACGTGAAGATTTCGTTAAGATTTCTGCACGAAACGGCACGATCCGGCACGCAGATTACATATTGATGAAACACTCCCCTCCATCGTCACCTTATTTGGCAGAGTGCCTCCCATACCACGTTTTATCCATTGAGCGTTTGTTGGAAAAGGGGAGAATGGCTCAACGGCGTTCACTCTACTGGCAAACTCCGCTTGCAAACGGGCAAAAAACACACGCAAGGGCGTATGCGGGAACCTGGTTCCTGCACACGCCAGCAGGCCCCCCGCTGAGGGGAGAATGGTCAACAAACCGCCTCCCAATGGAGAAAATACTATGCGCAAACAGACAACCCATCTCCAGCACTCATTGCTGCTGGCAATCATATTAATCGGCTTCTTTTCAACCCTCTTCGCCAGACATAGCCACCGCACCGCCGCGTTTGATATGGAAAGCCTCTGGCAAGACGAAAGTCTCGTCATTGACACTATGCCCTGGCGTGACAAAGGCACTCCCTTCGGCATGGTTGCCACCCTCGGCAATCGTGTGCGGCAGGATGAAACAGACGAAATAGTTGGGCTACTTCGCGAGGCTGGTGTGCAGTGGCAGCGAGAAGAAATCTTCTGGCACAAGGTGCAACACACCCCCGATGCCCCCTTCGTATGGACGGGCGACGGACAGGGATTCTCCAACTATGACCACGCCATCGAAAGCCAGATACGCGCCGGCATCCAGGTGCTTGGTCTCCTCGACTACAACCCCGCCTGGTTTAAAGGCCAGAACCCACCGCTCGATGCCTGGATAGACGACTGGGGCAACTTCGTCTACAACACCGTGGCTCGCTATGGCAGAGACCGCGGCTGGATAACCCACTGGGAACTCTGGAACGAACCCAACCTTGCCCCCTCCGGCTACGAAAGTGGCCTCTACAACGTAGAAGACTATGTGCGCATCCTCGAAGTCGGCAGTGCTGCCGCAAAAGCCGCCGACCCCAACGCCAGAATTGTCCTTGGCGGACTGGCACCCACCTGGACCCAGCAACCCTCACCCCATAGCTACGACTACTTTGAATACCTGCTGGCAATAGCTGAAGCCGGGGCATGGAACTACATAGACATCATCGCCATTCACCCCTACCGCCCTGGCCCACCGGAAGGCTTTGTAGAAGGACGCCACCAGGCAATGGACCTGCGCAATGAACTGCGCTTTCTCGACCGCTTCCTCGTGCGCTATGGCATGAAACCGGTCTGGATAACCGAACTTGGCTGGTCTACCCACCAGGCAAGCCAGAGCGCATGGCCGGCGGTTGATGGCGACACCCAGGCATTCTTCCTCATACGTTCCTACATTCTCGCCATTACCCACCCCAGCGTGGAAAAAATCTTCTGGTACGACTTTCGCAACGACACGGACCCTGCCGACACCACCTACACCAACCCGGTCTTCAACAACCAGCAAGAACAATTCCACTATGGCTTGCTCCGGCGCAGCTACCCACTCAACCCCATGCAAGCAGACCTGCGCAAGCCCTCGTTTCTGGCCTATCGCACCATGACCGACATGCTGGCTGGCCTGTCACCCCAACACATCCGCGCAGACGGTACCGACCCCGCCATGCCCGGCGTCTACTGGTACCGATTTGCCAGCACCACCCGCCGTGTTGACGTCATCTGGCGAGCCTACGACACACCTGCCGAAATACCCCTGGACTGCGCCTGTCAGGAAGCGGTGGTACGCAACTGGAAAGGCGTTTTACAACACATCGTCTACAGTGGCGATGGGCATATCAGCATTGCGCTCCCTGCTCCTGGCACGCCCCTCTACATCGAATATGACCCGCCAGCCGCAAAGGAGGGGCAATACTTTGCCGCCACCGGCCACACCTTGCGCGGCGCATTGCTGGATTTCTGGCAAACCAATGGCGGGTTGTATCGCTTCGGCTACCCGCTCACCGAAGAAATCATCGAACCGCAACCTGGTAGTGGTCGCCCGCGCATAGTCCAATACTTTGACCGCACTCGGCTGGAACACTACCCGGAATACAGCGGCACCCCCTACGAAGTCCAGATGGGCAACCTGGGACACACAGCCATGATCCAGCAACCCCAACAACCTCGACGCATCCATGCCCAACCCGCCGGCGGCCCGAATGAAACCCGCTTCTTTGCCGAAACCGGCTACAGCATCGCACCCCCCTTCCGCGCCATCTGGGAACACCATGGTGGGCTACAACTCATCGGCTACCCCATCAGCCCACCGTTTGCACAAACGGATCCATCCAATGGACGGACGTATACCGTGCAATACTTCGAGCGAGCGCGTATCGAACACTTTCCCGCTACCGACAGCAACCCGGCAAAAGTCGAATTTGGCCTGCTCGGACGCGAACTGTACACCAGTTGGGGACGGATGGGAGAAACCCACTGATACCCCAGGTTCGGATGAATAGTTTCTTTTCACCACGGAGACACGGAGGCAC
>CAYFVX010000565.1:0-3845 GCA_964346425.1 uncultured Chloroflexaceae bacterium
GGGACGTCTTATTTACCACCAAAGATTATGTCAAGCAAAATCCAGAGATTACCCGCGCGTTTGTGCATGCCACGCTACGTGGGTGGGAATACGCGCTCACCAATGTTGACGAGACGGTGCAACTCATTGCCGACTACAACGAGCAACTTTCGCTTGACCACCTGCGCTTTGAAGCCCAGGAAACGCAAAAACTGGTGCAATATGGCACAGGCGAACGCTGCCCAGGCTGGAATGACCGACAACGCTGGCTGGCAGAACGGGATTTGCTGCTTGAGCTAGGTTTGCTCTCAACGCCAATACCGTTTAAACAGGCGGTGGACAATCGCTTTGCCGCAGAATACTACCAGCAACAGAGTATGCAATGTCAGCAACCGGGTATGGTAGAATAAGCACAATCGTTGAGAAGCATACAGGACAGACAAGGATTTGCTCACATCCCTCCTGCTCGCAGCGTTGGGGCTTCCCCTGCTGCTCTATATCCCAGGTTTTTTACTCAGTCGTACTATCGCCGGCATCACCGCCGGTGACCTGCTCGAACGTCATTACGAACGGGTTGTCAGTAGCACCCTGCTCAGTGGCTGGCTGGCATTCCTGCTGGCGGAGCTTGGTATCTTCTCGCTGTGGATCCTGCTGTTTCTCCTATTGCTCTGCTGTGGTTTGCTGCTGACCATCCGACAGCAATTGGCAGCACACAGGAAACAAACCCTCGCCCCAGCCCCTGCTCCCCCTGGACAAGAAGGTCTGGCGAACAGACCATACTACGAAATCCTCTGCTATCTGCTCATAGCCGGCAATGCACTGCTGCTCTTTTTGCCGCCGTTTGAAGTCATCCTCGGTGTGCGCGATGCCGGCGTCTATAGCAACACCGGCTTTGCCATTGCCCGCACGGGAAATCTGGTGCAGTACGATGACCTGCTGGCCGAACTTGGGCAGCAGGCCCAATCCGACGACCCGTCCATCCGTGGCCCCGCCGAGCAAGCCATGTCGAACTTTCTGGGGGTGCAACACCCGGAACGGTTCATCGCCACCCGTATGCGAGCGGCCGGCTTTTTCATCAACGAAGGCGATGCCCCGCAGGGGCGAGTGGTGCCGCAAGGCTTCCACTTGCTGCCCGCATGGATTGCGCTACTCACCAGCATACTGGGCCTCTACGGTGGCCTGTTTGTCCCTGGCTTGATGGGGTTGCTGGGGGCATGGAGCGTGGGCATGCTCGGCCGCCGGCTGGCAGGCAACATGGTGGGGATACTGGCAATGCTCTTTCTGGTGCTCAACAGTGTGCAGATCTGGTTTGCCCGCTATTCCACCTCGGAAACCACCACCCAGTTCCTGACCTTCGCCGGCCTTTATTGTTTTGCAAAATTTCAAACCCTGCACGCCGCTGCCCAAAAAACGGAGCAACCACCGCCACCTGCAAGCCTGTATTATGCTGCGCTG
Organism: uncultured Chloroflexaceae bacterium; assembly: GCA_964346425.1. GTDB lineage: Bacteria > Chloroflexota > Chloroflexia > Chloroflexales > Chloroflexaceae > JAAUSY01. The sequence continues at coordinate 1,435 of CAYFVX010000565.1, forward strand.
GCGGGCATCGCTTTCGGCCAGTTTGCGCTGACCCGCATAGATTTCTTCCTGGTGGTGGGGCCTGCGCTTATCTATCTGCTCTTCTGCTGGCTTGCCCACCGCTGGAACCGCGGACATACCGCGCTGGCACTTGGCATGGGAGCCATGCTGCTGCACGCCGGATTGCACGTGGCGTTCATCGCGCGGGCATACTTCTTCGACACTGCCTACGCCCGCCTGCAAGACTACGCACTGACAGCTCATCTCGCCCTGCCCTTCCTCACACCGCTACTGCGCGAGGTGTATCATACGCGCACCGGCAGCACCTTCAAAGACCCGCTGGCCCTCTGGCGCGAACTGGCTGTCGTTGCGGCTGGGGTGGGTGTTTTGCTGGCTCTCTGGCGTTGGCCGCAACCACTGCATGCACTGGCTGCCCTGGCACAACGCTGGTCCAGGTGGCTCACTGCGCTGATGGCTCTTGGCCTGCTGCTCATCGGTGCCTATACCTATCTGGTGCGCCCGCAGATATTGTCTGCGGAGGTGCTGACCGCGCTGCCTGCCTGTCTGACCCCGCAACAGTTGCAGCAGCCTGAAGGCCCCTGCCTGACCATCCAGGGCTACGTTGGTGCGCCCATCGCCATTCCGGAGCCACAACCCGCCCCGGACCCGGCAAAGATACGCCAGGAAAACCCCGTCACCTACTACGAAGCGGGGTTGCGTGCGCTGCTAAGCCATATGGAAGACACCGACCCGCGCATCGCCACCGTGACAACACTGCAAGACAATCTGCTGGCAAATATCAACCAGATGCAGCAAAGCGGCGACACACCTGAACTGCAACGAGAACGCACGGCAATTATCAGCCAGCTTGATGGAATCGCGCAGGATGTTATTGCTTTTTCTTTTGAAGAATTATGTAAACTCAATATCCCCACCCCCAAAAAAGACGACAAGTATGTCATCCCGAAAGCAAACCTGGTCCGCGTCGGATGGTATCTCTCGCCGCTCGGCGTCGCGCTCGGTATCGTTGGCTTCGCGCTGTGGTGCTGGCGGGGGCTGGACCGCCGCTCGTGGCTCTTTCTGCTGGTGGGGTTGCTCGGCACGTTCTTCTACATCCGCCAGACCTATGGCACCAGCGACCAGACCTACATCTACATCCTGCGCCGCTTTGTCCCCATCGCCTACCCCACCTTCAGCCTGGCGATGGCCTACGCGCTGGCAGGAAAAGGGAGAATGGAGAATGGAGAATGGAGAAGGTCGAACAATACGTTATTTTCCCGAGGAAGCCAGGCGTACTGGCTGGTTGCGCGGTTCCGCTGGGTGGTGGCAGCGTTGCTGGTGGCGTTTTTTGTATGGACTGGCCGCCCGCTGGCGCAACATACCGAATACGCCGGCGCGATTGAGCAACTGGAAACGCTGGCGAACCGCTTTGAGCCAGACGACATTCTGCTCTTTCGCGGTGGTGGCCCCACCTATGGGGCATTCCGAGACGTGCCCGATTTGATTACCACGCCGCTGCATTTCATCTATGGACTGGACGCGCTGACGGTCAAGAGTAGCGAGCCGGGCAACTACGCCGCACTGCTGGCCCGGCAGGTGCAACACTGGCAGCAGCAGGGGCGCACCGTGTATATGGTTCTCAGCGCGAGCGGCGGCGACTTCGTCCTGCCCGGCTTCAGGTTGCAACTGGTCGGGCATACCACGCTGGATCTGCCGGAGTTTGAGCAACTGACCAACCAGAAACCGCGCAACGTCTCGCGGCTAATGCTACCGCTGGCTCTCTATATGCTGCAAGCCGACTCACAACCGGACCGCATCAGTGTGCAGCAACCACCCATAGCCGCCAATGATTTTGCTGCACAGGTACAGGGGTTCTATCTGGCTGAGCATAGCAGTGCCCCGCACCCAGACAATGCCAGCTATGCCTGGACCGATGGCGACGCGCTGTTGCGCATTCCCTGGCGCGAGGGTGAGCAGCCGGCCGGCCTCAGCATCCAACTGGCTGGTGGCGAACGTCCATCGCATCTAGGAGCCGCTGAAGTCTGTCTCTCAATAGTGCCAGAAGCACAACCCTGGCCGCAAACCACCGGCAAATTCACCCCATTGGGCTGCCTGAACCTGAGCAGCGACATGCACAGCTACCGTATCCCGCTGGACAAACTGGATATTCCCGCGGTTGCTACCGGCAGCGCACTGCTACGCATGGAAAGCGCAACGTGGATACCTGCCGAAGAGGACCCGCGCCAGGTTGACCAGCGGACCGTCGGCATCCAGTTTGGTGGGCTGGGGTTTTGAAGCCTCAAGGGGGGGGACCTGGCTCACATGTGGAGACTTTTTCGAGGAAAAGAACCCCATTGGGAATCGTAGCAGCGGTTTGTAACCGCTGGATCTGCCCACTTGTGACGTTTTTTCCGCGTCTGCACGCCACACTC
>CAYFVX010000566.1:0-3838 GCA_964346425.1 uncultured Chloroflexaceae bacterium
CCCGAACCCCACACACTCACGACATCACATCGGCCACGGCCTGCTTGAACGATTGCAGCAGAATGTTTCGTGCATCCGGATCGCCCTTAAACAGCGCGGTCGTGTAGAATTTTGCCTGCTCAAAGGTAATGTGTGGCGGCAGCGGCGGGACATTCGGATCCGTCAGCACCTCCAGCACAACCGGGCGGTCAGCCGCCAATGCCTCATCCCAGGCAGCACCTATCTGTTCAGGCTACTCGACCCGTATTCCCTTGAGTCCCAGCGATTCGGCATAGCTGGCATAGGGAAAATCAGGAATGTTTTGCGAAGCTGCAAACTTGGGATCGCCCATTGTCGCCCGCTGCTCCCAGGTAACCAGGTTGAGGTCCTGGTTATTCAACACCAGCGTAATAAGCCGCGGATCGCTCCACTCCTGCCAGTATTTCGCAATAGTTATCAGGTTGCTGTTGCCGAGCATCTGCATCGCACCATCCCCCATCAGCGCAAGCGCAACCCGTTCGGGATGAGCAAATTTAGCGGCGGTGGCATACGGCACGCCTGCACCCATCGTTGCGAGCTTGCCAGACAGCGACGACTGCATGCCGCGGCGGATTTTCACATCGAGCGCAAACCAGCTTACCGCCGTCCCCGAATCAGCGCACAGGATGCAATTATCCGGCAACCGTGGTGACAGTTCCCAGAACACCCGCTGCGGGTTGATGGGATTGGCACTGGTCAATGCCCGCGCTTCAAGCGTGTTCCACCACTTTGCAACCTCCCCTTCAATCTGCTCGCGCCAGCCACGGTCCTGCTTTGCTTCCAGATAGGGCAACAGAGCACGCAGCGTCTCCGCACTGTCACCAACCAGGTTCACTTCCATAGGGTAGCGCACGCTCAGCATGCGCGGTTTCACATCTATCTGGACACCGCGGGCCTGGCCTTCGGCGGGCAAAAATTCGCTGTAGGGAAAACCAGTACCGACCATAAGCAGGGTGTCGCAGTTTGCCATCATATCCGAAGAAGGGCGGGTACCCAGCAGGCCAATCGTGCCAGTGTTGAAGGGCAGATCATCCGGAAGGACAGATTTGCCCAGCAGAGCTTTCGCCACACCTGCCCCCAGCCGGTTGGCAACATCTATCACATCGTCAGTCGCATGCAGTGCGCCTGCCCCCACCAGCATCGCCACCCGTTCGCCCGCGTTGAGGATATCAGCGGCCCGTTGCAGTTCCGCCTTATCGGGCAGGATATGCAGTTGCGTATAGCCGACACCGGAGTGCATCATGAAGCGTTTGTGCGGCGGTTGCTGCACCGCTTCCATTTCTTGCACATCGTTGGGGACGATCACACAGGTAACCGTACGCTCCGCAATAGCAATACGTAACGCCCGGTCTATCAGGTGGCGCATTTGCGCTGGCGTGGTAACAGTAGGACGTAGTCCTGGGCAACATCTTTGAAGAGTCCTTGCAAGTCCATCTCTTGCTGAAAGCCGCCACCGAGCACCAGGCGGGCCTGCTGCCCCACAATCGCCACAACTGGCTGGTGGTCCAGTTTTGCATCGTAGAGGCCATTCAAGAGGTGTATGGCACCGGGGCCAGACGTCGCCAGACAGACACCCACTTCGCCGCTAAATTTGGCGTGGGCCGTTGCCATCAATGCCGCCGACTCTTCGTGGCGCACCTGGACAAAGGTAGGCGCATCTGCAACGCGATCGAGCGCACCAATAACACCGTTGATGCCATCACCCGAATAGCCATAGATGCGGTGAATGTCCCATTCTTTTAATCGTTCAATCAGAAAATCGCTGACAGTAGCCATAGGTTGTTCCTTTCATCAAGCTGCGGGAGATACGAGTGATGAGTGATGCGGGATACGGGATGCGGGATGCGGGATGATAGCAGGTTCGGATAATGCCTTCTACCACAGATGCACACAGATGCACACAGATGATAGTATTTCAGAGCTTCTCCTGTCTGGTCTTCGTGTCTCCGTGTCTACGGGGTGAACATACACCAATCACCAGAATCTCGTATCATATTTATCTGGTAGCTTCAAGAGCAAGAAGCGTGCCAATTAATACCATGTTCGGATGGATAGTTGCGAAAACTGGTGCGATAGAGCGCATTGCAGCCGCTCATCACTCATCACTTCATCACTCGTCACTGTATGGTATTCGTGGTATTCGTGGTTCCAGTCCTGCGCGAACTTTTGCGTCTTTGCACCTTTGCGTGAGGCCCATTCCCCACTTCTGAACAGGTACGACAAAACTTCCCCTGGTACCTTTTTAGTTGTATACTGAACAGACACCTGGTTGATTGAAGAAGGAATACGAGGGTAAGCAACCAGCAGATTACCCATACGCACATGGAAACGAAACCCATAGTTCGGCGTTGACCATTCCGATGCTACCGACTGCTCCGCACCGCAACGCCATTCCGTGCAGGCGGAAGCATGGTGCCGTGGTGCGCCACCACTGTTTGCAAGAGAGGAGATTGACCGCGATGACCGCAACGAATGCGACGAGCGCAACAACTGCACCAGGGATAACGACAGATGTCCCGAATATCGAAGGTATTGATTATGTAGAGTTCTACGTCAACAACGCACGCCAGGCGGCACACTTCTACCGCACGACGTTTGGCCTGGTACCGGAAGCCTATGCGGGCCTGGAAACCGGGCAACGCGACCGAGTATCCTACGTGCTGGCGCGGCGCGATGTGCGTTTCGTGCTGACGGCACCGCTCGTGCCCGACCACGCCATCGCCGCACATATCGCCCGCCACGGCGACGGTGTGAAGGATGTGGCACTGCGCGTGCCGGATGCCGCCGCCGCCTATGCCGCCGCACTGCGCAACGGCGCAACCAGCGTGCAGGAGCCAACCACGCACGAGGACACGCACGGCACCATTATTACCGCGACGATTGCCACCTATGGCGACACGGTGCATAGTTTCATTGAGCGTGCAGGCTACAAAGGGCCATTTATGCCGGGCTTCCAGCCAATCAGCCCGACGCCGCCCGCGCCAGAGACCGGCATCCTCGGCATTGACCACATCGTGGGCAACGTAGAACGCGGCACCCTGGACGAGTGGGTCGGCTATTACCGCGATGTGCTCGGCTTCAGTCAGCTTGTACATTTCGATGACCAGGATATCAGCACCGAATATAGTGCCCTGATGAGCAAGGTGATGCAGAACGGCAGCGGGCGCATCAAGTTCCCGCTGAATGAGGCCGCCGAGGGCCGCAAGAAGAGCCAGATTGAGGAGTTCCTGGTCTACTATGGCGGACCGGGCGTGCAGCATATCGCGCTCCAGACCGAGGATATCTGCGCCACAATTGACGCGCTACGGGCCGCGGGTATCCCCTTCATCAACGTCCCTGCGACCTATTATGAAGACCTGGCACAGCGTATCGGTACAATTGACGAGCGTATCGCCGACTTGCGCGACCGTAGCGTGCTGGTGGACCGCGACGATGAGGGCTATCTGCTGCAGATATTCAGCCAACCCTTGCAGGACCGGCCCACGCTGTTTATCGAGATAATCCAGCGCAAGGGCAGCCGGGGCTTCGGCAAAGGCAATTTCAAGGCACTGTTCCAGGCGATTGAGCGCGAGCAGGAGCGGCGCGGCAATCTGTAGACTCAGCGGGGGTCACCAGTCTCACATGGGTAGACTTTTTCGAGGAAAAGAACCTCGTTGGGAATCGTAGCAGCGGTTTTTAACCGCTGGATCTGCCCACTTGTGACGTTTTTTCCGCGTCTGCAAGCCACACTCCTTGTCGGAGAGGGACATTACATAAATCGTGGCTACAGCGGCTAGAAGCCGCTGCTACGGTATCCCGCGACCGCTTTGCAAAGCGGTTT
>CAYFVX010000567.1:0-3835 GCA_964346425.1 uncultured Chloroflexaceae bacterium
TGTGCTGGCGATGATGCCAGTGTATATGCCTTCGCTCGTGCATGCTTTTGCGCTGCTGTTATTTCGGTCGGCCTGGGGTTTCTCTTTTCCTACGCGCTCACCCGCACATCTATGCCCGGCAAGTCGGTCTTTCGTGTGCTGGCGATGATGCCACTGTATATGCCTTCGCTCGTGCATGCTATTGCGCTGATCTATCTGTTTGGTAACCAGGGTTTCGTGACCAAAGGGTTCTTTGGCTATTTCAAGAACAACTGGGGCTTTGATCCAGGTTTTGATATTGGTCTCTATGGGCCAACCGGCATTATTATTGGCGAAGTCCTCTTTTGCTTTCCGCAGGCATTGATTATCCTGATGGTTGCGCTCACCGTGACCGATTCGCGCCTGTATGAAGCCTCGGATGCGTTGCGGGCATCAAAGGTACGCACCTTCTTTACCGTTACGCTCCCCAGTGTGAAGTATGGCTTGATCAGTGCAACATTTGTCTGTTTCACACTGGCATTCACCGATTTCGGTGTGCCAAAAGTGGTGGGGGGCGATTATAACGTGCTGGCGACCGACATCTACAAGCACGTTATCGGGCAGCAAGACTTTGTGCGGGGCGCAACCGTGAGCATTCTCCTGCTGATTCCTACCGCTATTGCCTTTATCGTAGACCGCATTGCCCAGCGGCGACAGGTGGCGTTGCTGAGTGCGCGGTCGGTGCCGCTGCAACCCAGGCCGAATCCGTTGCTGGACTGGAGTATGTTTGCCTTCTGCGGGTTGATTTCGTTCGGGGTGCTGGCGGTACTTGGCACAGCGTTGTTTGCCTCGTTTGTGAAAGTCTGGCCGTATGATTTCACGCTCTCGCTGCGCCATTATGACTTTGGCGGCGTTGGAGGTGGCGGCATGGAGGCGTACTGGAACAGTGTGCGTATGTCCTTCTACACCGCCATTGCCGGCACGCTGGTAGTATTTTCCAGTGCGTACCTCATCGAGAAGGGGCGCGGCATCAAATGGGCACGATCATTCATCTATTTCATTTCCATTCTGCCGGTGGCCTTGCCGGGCATGGTTGTCGGGCTGGCGTATATTTTCTTCTTCAACCGCCCTTCCTGGGAGGTGGCGGGGCTTGAAATCCCCAATCCGTTCAACTGGATGTATGGCACGATGGCTATTCTGGTGGTTGCCAATATGGTCCACTATTATACGGTGCCCTTTTTGACGGCGACGACTGCGCTCAAGCAGATGGATGCCGAGTTTGAATCGGTGGCTGCTTCGCTGTCTGTGCCCTTCTCTAAAACCTTCTGGAAAGTGACCGTGCCGGTCTGTCTGCCGGCTATTCTGGAGATAGCCATTTACTACTTTGTGAGTTCAATGGTCACGGTCAGCGCGGTGATTTTCCTCTATTCTCCCTCGCTCAAACTTGCTTCGGTGGCGGTGGTCAACATGGACGATGCCGGTGATATTGCCCCGGCGGCCGCCATGTCTATGCTTATTGTGTTTACCAGTATTGGCGTTCGTCTCCTCTATGGCCTGGCAACGTGGGGAATCAAGAAGCGGACCCAGGCATGGATGGGGAAATAGGTGTTGAGAAGTGAGGAGTGGAGAGTGGGGAGTGGGGAGTGGATTTCTGTCCATTCCCCACTCTCTCTACTCCCCACTCTATAGAAGGGGATGCTTCATGTCGGACAAAAACATGGCACCGGTGGCAAAAGACGCGGTGCTCTTTACGCCGGGGCCGCTCACGACCAGTCGCACTATCAAACAGGCGATGTTGCGCGACCTCGGCTCACGGGACTTTGCGTTTATCGAGATAGTGCGCGATATTCGGCGGAGGTTGGTTACGCTTGGTGGTGTTTCGGAGGAGCAGTATACGGCGGTTCTGATGCAGGGTAGCGGCACGTTTGGTATTGAGTCGGTGATTTCGTCTGCTATTCCTGCTGATGGCAAGTTGCTGGTGATTGTCAATGGTGCGTATGGTCGGCGTATTGTGCAAATGGCGCAGGTGCTCAAGATAGACACTGCTACGCTGACCTATGAAGAAAATAGTTTGCCCGACCTGGACGAACTGGTGCATACGCTGACGCAAGAGAGCAGTATCACGCATATCGCGGCGGTACATTGTGAAACGACCAGCGGTCTGATGAACCCGGTCGAGGCTATCGGCAACATCGCCCGTCGCTATGGGAAAGAGTTTATCGTGGATGCGATGAGCAGTTTTGGGGCTATTCCTATCAACCTGGAAACATGCTTCATTGACTATCTCATTTCCTCGGCAAATAAGTGCATAGAGGGCGTGCCCGGCTTTTCGTTTGTGCTGGCCCGCATGGAGCCGCTGCTGGCAAGTGAGGGGTATGTGCGCAGTTTGAGCCTCGATTTGCTGGCGCAGTGGAAAGGGTTTGAAGAGAACGGTCAGTTTCGCTTTACGCCGCCCACGCATACGATCCTGGCATTTCAGCAGGCACTTATGGAGCTGGAGATGGAGGGGGGCGTGGAAGGCAGGTCGGCTCGCTATCGGGCAAATTATGAGACGCTGGTGGCCGGCATGCATGCACTCGGCTTTCAGGAGTATGTGGCACCAGAGCACCAGGGGTATATCATTACTTCCTTTCTCTATCCGGACCATCCGGAGTTCAATTTTCAGACCTTTTACGAGTTGCTCAATCAGAAGGGGCAGGTGATTTATCCTGGCAAGGTGAGCAATGCGGATTGTTTCCGTATTGGCAACATTGGCCGCATATTCGAGCAGGATGTACGTATCCTGCTGGCGTGTATCCGTGAAACGCTCGATGAGATGGGCGTGGTTCTTGTATAGGAGAGAGCTATGGAGTTTTTGTATCGTCGTTCCTATGTTGGGCCGCTGCAGGCGGTGATTCTCGATTGGGCGGGCACGACTGTGGACTATGGTTGCTGTGCGCCCGTCGTCACGTTTGTTGAAGTGTTCAAGGGGTGGCAGATCGCCATTACGCTGCCGCAGGCGCGTGCGCCGATGGGGATGGATAAGAAGAGCCATATCCGCACGATCTTGCAGATGGAGCCGGTGACGCAGCAGTGGCAGGAAGTCTATGGTCGTGCCTGGAATGAGGATGATGTCGAGGCGATGTTTCGCGAGTTTGAGCCGATGCAGGCGGAGACGGTGCGCGAGTATGCGGCGTGCATTCCCGGCACGCTAGAGGCGATTGAGGATTTCCGCGACCGCGGTTTGAAGATTGGCACGACGACGGGCTATAGCCGGCAGGTGATGGATGTGTTGCTGCCGGCTGCGGAAGCAAACGGCTATACGCCCGACTCGAATGTGTGTATAGATGATGTTCCTGCTGCCCGTCCCTCTCCGTTTATGTGCTATCAGAATGCAATGAACCTGGGGTGTTATCCGATGGCGGCGATGGTCAAGGTGGGTGATACTATCCCGGACATTGAAGAAGGGCTAAATGCGGGGATGTGGGTGGTTGCCGTGACGAAGAGCGGCAATGAATTGGGCCTGACTGAGCAGGAAGTTTCCGACCTGGACGAGCAGGAGCTTGAAACCAGATTGCAGAGAGCCTCGCGCCGGCTGGCGCAGGCCGGTGCGCACTATGTGGTAGATACGATTGCCGATGTGCCGATGGTGCTGGATGAGATTGAGGCACGGGTGGCACAGGGCGATTGCCCTTGAGAATGGAGAATGCAGAATGCAGAATGCAAAATTTCTGGCAATGACCATGTGGGGGAAGGGGATGCTCAAAGGGGGACTGTAGACGCTCACATGTGGAGACTTTTTTGAGGACAAGAACCCCGTTGGGAATCGTAGCCGCGGTTTGGAGACTCTGTTGGTAAAGTCCCTCCAAGCTCTGGAAACGCAGGCGTCTTGCTTGCC
>CAYFVX010000568.1:0-3834 GCA_964346425.1 uncultured Chloroflexaceae bacterium
GGGGCGGGCAGGCTGCCCGCGCTCCCAGGGAATTGTTGGACTTTGACATGACCCTTGAAAGAAGCCCTCACGCAAAGGCACAAAGACGCAAAGGGATGGGCAGGAGCGGCAAGTGTCCGATGCTTGTCCACAGTCGCCGGTCCATCGTCTACGGTTCCCCTTTGATCCCCCCTTCCCCCGGCGACAATGACCTGCTGGTGCTCGTCTATGCCACATCCGTCTGGCTGCGTCGGTTTGCTTGATAAGGACAGTCCAGATACCACAGAGCAAAGGCAATATGCTGACGGGGTTGGGGTTCGTGACGATGCAGCAACAGATAGGCCAGCAGCGATTGCAGTCGCGGGGTATTGACGCTGGTCATGGTCTCTTTGTCATACTGGATTGCAAAGGTGTGCAGAAGCTTGATATGCAACGTTGCCATTATGTTTTTTGATATGCCTGCCACGCAGACATACCATAGTGGGTTTGTCAGTTTGATCCCATCATGCTTTGCATGATACCATATCCCCTGTTCCCGCCTGTTGCTCTTTTTGCTATAATGGATGGTAGCACCATACGTCTGGACGACGTAGTCCCCAGGTGGTAGCATAACCATGAACTTGCTCGACAGACAAATATCAACAACTCGTTGGCAAATGCCTGCCTCACTATGATCCCTGGTCATGCTGTGAAGTGCGCAACATTGCGGTATTCGTTCAATTTCAACGTGCATGCCCTTTTCCTTGCACATCATTTTCGTTGCTCGTCACTCGGTATTGGTATCACATCTGTTCAGGAGAAAACTGTCGTATGCTCTCTCCCCGATGGAAAAAAGTGCTTGCGGATTTGTGGGCCAATAAAACGCGGACCCTGCTTGTCTCGCTCTCGATTGCCGTGGGCGTGTTTGCGGTTGGCATGATTACGGAATCGCGCACGCGGATGTTGCGTGGTCTGTCGGAGGACTATCTGAGTGGCGATCCCTTCAGTGGGGTTATTTCTACCGAGGATCCTTTCGATGAAAATTTACTGGAAGCTATCCGCGGGGTTGAAGGAGTCGAAGAAGCGGATGCCCGCCAGAGCGTCAGAGTGCGCATCAAGGTGGGTGCGGAGCAATGGAAAGACCTGAACCTGGATGCCATCCGTGATTTCGATGATATCCGGGTTGCCAGAATGCAGCCTGAACAGGGCGAATGGCCGCCGCAGGATGAGCATGTGGTAGTCGAGCGGTCGGCTCTCAATCCGGCACTCGGCACCACGCTGGATCTGGGGCAGGATTATCTGGTTGAGACAATGGACCAGAAAGAGCGCGTTATGAACGTCTCTGGTATGGTGCATAACCTCAATCTTCCCCCCGCGCTCTTCACCGGCGAGTATACTGGCTATATCACGGAAGACACGCTGGAATGGCTGGGTGAAGAACGCGGCGAGTATCGCGCGATTTATTTCCGCGTGGATAGAGAGCATTATTTCGACAAGGAATACATTACCGCAGTGGCGAAAAAGGTGCGCGACAAGGTAGAGAAAAGCGGGATTGAAGTCAGTGAGATGTTTATTCCGCCCGACCCTGGCGAGAGTCCGGTCGCTTCGTTTGGCTTGAAGCCAATTGTGCTTATTCTCAGTGCTGTCGGGGTGCTGGCGGTTTTTCTGAGCGGGTTTCTCGTCACGAATACGATTTCGGCGGTGATGGCGCAGCAGATTCGGCAGATTGGTATTATGAAGTCGGTGGGGGCGCAGAGTAGCCAGATTATTGCGATGTACCTGCTGCTGGTTGTTTGCTATGGGTTGATTGCGCTGGCTATCGGCGCACCACTGGCGTATGTGGCGGCGGCCGCTTTTGCCGATTTTTTCGCCACGCTATTTAATTTTGATGCGCAAAGCTATGGCATCTTGCCAGAAGTGATTGTCCTGGAGTTGTTTGTCAGTCTGGTTGTGCCGCTGCTGGCTTCGCTTTATTCGCTCTTTCGCGGGGCGACTATCACTGTTCGCGATGCACTGGATAGTGAGAGCGGCGGTGCAAGCGGCTACGGCAGCAATATCATAGACCGGCTGGTCAATCGTGTACGGCGGTTTCCGCGGCCTGTGCTGCTCTCCTTGCGCAATACCTTCCGCCGCAAGGGACGGTTGTTGCTCACGCTGACGACGCTCACGATAGCCGGGGCTACCTTCATCGCGGTGTTCAGTGTGCAAGATTCGGTCAAGCACTCGTTGGATGAGTTTTTCAATTCGCTCTACCGCTATGATGTGAGCGTGACGATGGACCGCAACTACCGCAGTGTACGGCTGGTCCAGGAGGCGATGCAGGTCCCCGGTGTGCGCTATGCGGAAACGTGGGGGTTCATCAACACACGGCGGTTGCGCGATGATGGGACAGAGAGTGAGGCGATTTTTTTCCAGTCGCCACCGCCGGATTCGCCCTTGATTGATCCGATGGTGCTTGAGGGCCGCTGGTTGGAACCCGGTGATACCAATAATCTGGTCGTCAGCACTGGTCTGGTTAAGGAAGAAGAGGATCTGGGGGTTGATGACGCGATAACGCTCAAGGTAAAGGGGCGTGAAACCGAGTGGCGTATCGTCGGAGTGGTCAAGGGGTTTGGCACGGAGATGATGGCGTATGCGAATCTGCCCCATTTTGAGCGGGAAACACGTGATGCAGGGGTATCGTCTGATTTGCGTGTTGTGACGACACAGCATGATGGGCCGTTTCAGGATGATGTGCAGCAAGCTCTGGAAGAGCATTTTCGCTCGGTCGGTTTGCGTGTCAGTAGCAGCACAACGTTGCAGGCCGAATACGACCTCAATGTGGATACCTTCAATATCATTGTCTCTTGTCTCTTGATTATGGCTATTCTCACCGCGGTGGTTGGCGGGCTTGGTCTGGCTGGGACGATGAGTATGAATGTGCTGGAGCGCACGCGGGAAATTGGTGTGATGCGAGCCATCGGCGCCTCCGATCTTTCTGTGTTGCAGGTGGTCATTGTTGAGGGGTTGATGATCGGGCTGGTTAGTTGGGCATTGGGGTCGCTCTTTGCTTTTCCTATCAGCAAACTTTTGAGTGATACGGTTGGTACGTTGTTTACCGGTTCGCCGTTTACCTATGTGTATTCTTTCAATGGTGCAGTGATGTGGCTGTTGCTGTCGCTGCTCATTGCAGCTTTTGCCAGTATCTTCCCGGCATGGAATGCTTCGCGGTTGACGGTGCGTGATGTGCTGGCGTATGAATAGTGGTGTATCGTCACCGGATGGAAGACGTGGCTATTGTCCTGAGGGATCTCTCTATGGAAAGGATAGTACGTATTGTTGGTATTATTGTCTGTGTTTTCCTGGCGGTAGGAGTAGCCATTCTCTCCATGCATGCTGATGACACAATGTCCATGGTTTACCTGGTGATTGCCAGTTTACTCGGCGTTCTTGCAGGACTGATCAAAAATGTCGGCAAGCGGTCTTAGCGGCTCGTTTTACGACAACAAAACCTGCATATGAAAAACCTTGAGGCTTTACAGTTGGAGAATGCCGTGCTCAGGCAACGGCTGGCGGAACTTGAGCAGTCGAAGGAAACCAACAACCAGCGACTGGTCGGGCATATCAACGACGCTTTCGCCAGGAAGAGTTATCAACGCCTCATCGAAACATCCCCCGATGCGATTACCCTGCAAGATGATAGAGGAAACTATCTCGTCTGTAATAGACGCGCCCTGGAGCTTTTTGGGTTTTCTCATGCCCAGGAAATGATCGGCAGAAATATCTATGAATTTCTGTTGCCAGAGGACCAGCATGTGGTGCGCGAAAAGTTGCTGAATAAGCGATTGCAAGAGGGTGAGACCGGTCATGCACAGTATCACGTGGTGCGGCAAACTG
>CAYFVX010000569.1:0-3831 GCA_964346425.1 uncultured Chloroflexaceae bacterium
TGCTCCACGAGTACGGCCGCGAGCCGACGCCGGAGGAGCTGGCGACCAAGCTCACCTATGACAACATCCGCCACGGCTTCGTCTATGAGCGCGTGCCGCATATCACGCTCAAGAGCATCGCCAACAACGCCGAGATTGATGTCATCTGGGAACAATACCAGGCAGTGCTGGAACCACTGCGGGCGCAGCTCAATGCGGAAGTGGGGCAGCAATGGGAGGAATGGGAGATACCCAGAGAAGCGGACGCTGCATGGTCGCCCACCGCCCGCGAGACGCATCAGGCGTGGTGGGAGCAGCGCATCGCCCGCCAGCGCGAGATAGACGCTTCGATAGCCGCGCACGCCGACCAGGAGCTGCTGTATGACCGCCCCTACGAAGACCGTTCAGTTGTACGCGTTGCGGGGCCTTTCACCGTCGAGAGCGTCTCGCCCTTCCGTGCGCTGGCGGTAGACGCCAACGACGAGCTTATCCCGGCCGGGCGGTTCATCGCCGAGCCGGGCGCGAGCTATGACACCGGCTACGACTTCGCGGCAATCATCCTGGAAAATCTCAAGCAGGCTGGCGTGCAGCAGGCGCACAAAGAGGGGCGCATCACCTTCAGCGCGTTGACCCCCTGGCCGGGCCGCTACATCTGCGCCGAAGGGTGCTATATGGAGAGCGAAAGCAACACCGAGCGGCGGGCTGGCATCTTCATCGGGCCAGAGTTTGGCACAGTGCCCCGCGCCGACCTGGTGGCGACCGCCCGCGAAGCGGGGGACGCCGGCTTTGATGTGGTCATCGCCTGCGCATTCAACTACGACGCGCACGCCGCCGAATTTGAGCGCCTGGGGCGCGTGCCCGTGCTGAAAGCCCGTATGAACGCCGACCTGCATATGGCGGACGCGCTGAAGAACACCGGCTCCGGCAACCTGTTTGTCATCTTTGGCGAACCCGATATCGCCATCGAAGAAGCGGCGGACAACAACCAGATCTGTGTGCGCTTGCGCGGCGTGGATGTCTTCCGCCCGCAATCCGGCGAGGTAGACTCCAGCGACCCGGAGGAGATAGCCTGCTGGTTCATAGACACCGACTACAACGAGGAGAGCTTCTTCGTGCGGCACGCCTATTTCCTGGGGGCCAGCGACCCCTACAAAGCCCTGAAAACCACGCTCAAGGCGGAGATAGACCAGCAGGCGTGGGAGAGCCTCTACGGTGACCTGTCGCGCCCCTTCGACAAGCCGCACAGCGGCCGCATCGCCGTCAAAGTCATCAACCACCTGGGGGATGAAGTGATGAAGGTGTTTAACGTAGCGTAACAAAGAGGAAATTTATGGAATTTCGCATTGCAGAAAGTTTTACCGATAGCCTTGCACGGTTGAATGGACATGAGCAGAAAGCGGTCAAAACAACCGCCTTCGACTTGCAACTCAATCCAGCTCATCCGAGCATGCAGTTCCATCGTATCGAAAAGACCAGAGACGAAAACTTCTGGTCGGTGCGCGTCAATCAGGACATCCGCATCATCGTACACAAGAGTGCCAGCAGTTTGCTGCTCTGCTATGTCAACCATCACAACGATGCGTATACCTGGGCGCGGCGGCGCAAAATCGAGACACACCCACGTACCGGCGCGGCGCAACTGGTAGAAATACGCGAGCGGATTGAAGAGCAGGTCATCTCTAGCACAACCACCGCGCAACCAGCCCCGCCAGCCCCACCGCTGTTTGCACATATGGATAGCAGCAAACTGCTTGACTATGGCGTGCCGACCGAATGGCTCGACGATGTGCAGCAGGCAGATGAGGATAGCCTGTTTGATATTCTGGATCATCTGCCGGAAGAAGCGGCCGAAGCCCTGCTGGAACTGGCAATCGGCAAAGAGCCAGCCACGCTGGAAGCCACCACACTGGCGGATGAAACGGTGCCAGAACTGCCGGTGCAACCCACACTCGACCAGGTAGCCTTTGCGCACCCGGACGCGCAACGCCGCTTCCGCGTCATCCAGAACGCGGAGGAACTGGAACGTGCGCTGGATTACCCGTGGGAACGGTGGACGATCTTTTTGCACCCGGCGCAACGCCGCCTGGTTGAGCGGGCGTATAGTGGCCCGACCCGTATCGCAGGTTCGGCGGGCACCGGCAAAACCATCGTCGCGCTGCACCGTGCGGTCTTTCTGGCGCGTCGCCATCCGCAGGCGCAGGTGGTGTTGCTCACCTTCTCCCTCGCGCTGGCAAACGCGCTACACCACAAACTGGTGCGGCTGGTGGGCAATGAGCCAGCCGTGCGCGAGCGCATCCGCATCTATACCACCAGAGAGTTTGCGCACGACCTGTCTACCGAAGCGTTTGGGACGCCCACGCTGGTACAACCCGCGCAGTTGCGCGAGATGCTCGTGCAGGCGGCGCAGGGGGCAGCGTATACCTTCAGCGAGCAGTTTCTGCTGAACGAGTGGCACGAGATTGTAGATGTCTGGCAGGTCGCAAGCTGGGAACACTACCGCGACGTGCCACGCCTGGGGCGCAAAACGCGCATCGGCGGGCGACAGCGTGAAGCGTTGTGGGCTATCTTTGCGCAGGTACAGCAACAACTCAAGCAGCAAGGTCTGCTCACCTGGCCCATGCTGCTGCACCGTGTAGCCACGCATCTGCTGGAGCGGGATGAACGCCCCTTCGATTACGCCATTGTGGATGAGGCGCAAGACCTGGATGTGGCCGAGTTGCGCTTTCTGGCAACGCTCGGCGACCGCCACGCGGAGAGCCTCTTCTTCAGCGGCGACCTGGGGCAGCGCATCTTTCAGCAACCCTTCTCCTGGAAAACAGCCGGTGTGGATATTCGCGGCCGCTCGCACATCCTGACCATCAACTATCGCACCAGCCACCAGATACGACAGCAGGCCGACCGCCTGCTGCCCCGCTCGCTGGCGGATGTAGACGGCAATGTGGAGGAGCGCGGCACGATTTCGATATTCAATGGGCCACCGCCGCAGATTGCCATATTCGATGATCCGCAGACAGAAGCGCAGGCAGTGGCAGACTGGCTGGTAGCGCGGCTGGCGGAAGGTGTGCAACCGCACGAAATCGGCGTGTTTGTGCGGAGCACGGCGCAACTGGCGCGGGCACGCACGGCGGTGCAGCAGGCCGACGCATGCGCCACCGAGCTAGACGAACAAGTGATGCCCACCGAGCAGTGTATCGCCCTCAGCACTATGCACCTGGCAAAGGGGTTGGAATTTCGTGCGGTGGCGGTTATGGCCTGCGATGACGACATCATCCCCGCAACGGAGCGCATCAGCCACGTCAGCGACGAATCCGACCTGGAAGACGTCTACAACACCGAGCGATACCTGCTCTACGTCGCCTGCACCCGCGCCCGTGACCACCTGCTCGTCACCGGCGTCGAACCCGCCTCGGAGTTCCTGGAAGACATGCAGCAGGGGTGATACCAGGTTCGGATGAATAGTTTCTTTTCACCACGGAGACACGGAGGCACAGAGAGAACAGGGTTTCCCCTTCTCTCTGCCCAAATCTTGGCGTTCTTGGCGTCCTGGCGGTTTCTCTCACTATTCAAACGTATCTGGTATAACACCTGTTGAGGCCCCCCTGCTCGGCGGGGGGGAGCACCACAGAATACCGTTGAATATCCTCAACGGGGTTGACCCAGGGGAGCGCGAGGGGACACAAGTCCCCTCGCAACCCCACGATAAAACGCCGTCCACGATGTTTCGTGGTGCTACCCGGCGGGGGCACGCGGCTACGTGCGTTTTTCGCCTTGCGCAAGCAAAGCCCACCGCAGGTGAACCCCCTCAATGGGTGTCACCTGTGGGTGCGTGAGGGAACCTGGTTCCCTCACACT
>CAYFVX010000570.1:0-3828 GCA_964346425.1 uncultured Chloroflexaceae bacterium
CACCTATCCAGACGATATACTGCCTGACCAGGAAAAGATGCAGGCTATTACCGCAGGCACAATTTCTGCCTATCGCCTGGAAAAACGCTATGTACGCAAAGACGGCACGCTCTTCTGGGCTGACCTGGCGGTCAAAGCGGTCCCTAATAAAAACAATGGCAATACCAACGCGGTGGGTATTATCACCGACATTACCGAGCGCAAACGGGCAGAGGAAATCTTGCGCCAGAGCGAAGCGCACCTTAACTATCTCCTGAGCACAAGCCCGGTTATCATTTTCAGCTCTCAAGCTGATGCTGACTATGCAATAACTTTTGTGAGCACAAATATCCAGCGGATACTTGGCTATCCTCCTGATGCGTTTACCCGTGAGCCAGACTTCTGGTCCCGCCATATTCATCCTGACGATGCACCAACGGTATTCGCCAACCTGTCGCATTTATTTGCAAGCGGCGAGTATCAGCAAGAGTATCGCTTCTTGCACCGCGATGGGAGCTATCGCCGGGTGAAAAATGTCCTGCGCCTGGTCAGGAATGACAATGGTACCCCCCTGGAAATTATCGGAGCGGTGGAAGATATCACCCGTTACCACGAAGCAGAGCGAGCCCTGAGTGAAGTACAAACACTCTTGCAAGGGGTGCTCAACCATGCACCAACCCTTATCTATGCCAAAAATCTGCAAGGGCAGTTGATTCTGGTAAACAGACAACTCGAAACACTGCTTGCGGTAAACCACGGCGAAGCACTTGGTAAAACGGACTATGATATTCAACCCACTGAAATAGCCACCCGTAATTGGGCAGCAGACCTGGAAGCGCAAAAGTCGTTGCGCCCGGTCAAGCGTGAAGAGCAGGCCCGTTTTTCCGATGGCACGTTGCGTACCTATCTGTCCATCAAATTTCCCCTGTTTGACCACGAAGGGCAGTTATCCGGTACCTGCGGCATCTCCACGGACATCACCGAGCGGAAACAGGTCGAGCAAGAACTCCGACAAGAGCTGAGCATCAACCTTGCCTTGACGCAACTGTCGCATACCCTGCTGGTCGTAGATACGTTTGAGGAAATATCCGCGCTTGTTCTCGATTACGCCCGTTTTTTCACTGATAGCAGCCAGGGGTTTGTCGGGTATATAGACCCGCAGACTGGCTCTCTAATTGTGCCAACCCTGACCTCCATGTATCAGCAATGCAGCGGCGTATCAGAAAATGTGGCATCAGCACCAGAAGTCAAGACGGCCGTGTTTCAAACGTTCGTCGGGCTGTGGGGTTGGGTGCTTGAGCATCGAACCGCCCTATTGACGAACAATCCCGCCAGTGACCCGCGATCAACAGGCACACCACACGGTCATATTGCGGTTGAACGCTTTCTTGCCGTCCCAGCGTTAAGCGGTGATACATTGCTGGGAAAGATTGCGCTGGCAAACGCCGACCGTGACTATACCGAACGAGACCTGCAATTGATTGAGCGACTCTCCAACCTCTACGCCCTCGCTATTCAGCGCAAATATGTGGAAGAGGAATTGAAAGAAGCACGCCAGGTCGCCGAAGCCGCCACACGTGCCAAGTCGGATTTTCTGGCAACCATGAGCCACGAAATACGTACCCCCATGAACGCCGTTATTGGTATGACCAATCTGCTGATGGAAACACCCCTGAACGCTGAACAATACGACTACACGAATACCATCCACATCAGCGGTGATGCACTGCTCACGCTTATCAACGATATTCTCGATTTTTCCAAGATTGAGGCCGGGCGTCTGGAACTGGAAGAAGTCCCCTTCAACCTGCGCACCTGCATTGAAGAGGCTCTGGACCTGCTTGCGCCAAAAGCAGCCGAAAAAGGGCTGGAGCTTGTGTACTGGATGGATGCAGACATGCCCAATATGCTGGGGGGCGATAACAGCCGCGTGCGGCAGATCCTCGTCAACTTGCTCAGCAACGCCGTCAAGTTCACTGAATGCGGCGAAGTGTTGGTCATGGTTCAGGAGCCAGGGTTCAGGGACCATGAGTCAGAGAGCGGGCAACAAATGCCTCCAGCAACCCGTCCGCTGCCGACTATTCACCTGAGTGTACGCGATACCGGCATTGGTATTCCTGCGGATAAACAGGAACGTCTTTTCCAATCGTTCAGTCAGGTAGATAGCTCAACAACACGCAAATACGGCGGCACCGGGCTGGGGTTGGTCATCAGCAAACGACTGGCGGAACTGATGGGGGGCACAATATGGGTTGAGAGCGAAGCAGGGATTGGCTCCACCTTCCATGTCACATTTATGGCCGAACCAGCCAGTACCGAAATGCAACCATTTCTGGCTGCTGAACAGCCGGATTTGCAGGGCAAACGCGTGCTCATCGTGGACGAAAACGCCACCAGTCGCCAGATACTGGCTGGTTATACGACACAATGGCATATGCACACGCACGCGGTTGGTTCCCCGACTGCCGCTTTCGACTGGATTTCACAGCAAACCAAGCCATTCCAGGCAATACTGCTCAATGGACATCAACCCTTACCAAACATAGTTAGCACAATACAGCAACTTAGAAATACCTGTTTGCACAAAGATGTCTCTCTACTGGTGCTGGTATCGCTTGCCAATCGCCAGCAACTGGCAAATGCTGCTCTCAGCGAAGTGACAGCCTTTCTCGTCAAGCCGATTCGCCCGGCCATGCTGCATACAGTCCTGGTAAATATCATACACGGTGAGCCAATGCAACAGCAACAGGTCTTCGACACGCACACAATCAACCCGCAGATTGGACAACTTCATCCGCTCCGTATTCTGCTGGCTGAGGATAATGTGGTCAACCAGAAAGTTGCGCTACGGCTGCTGGAAAAGATGGGGTATCGTGCCCACGTTGCTGCCACTGGCTACGAAGTGCTGGAAGCACTACAACACCGGCACTACGATGTCATCCTGATGGATGTACAAATGCCAGATATGGACGGCATAGAGACGACCAGACGCATTCGGCAAGAGTGGACAGCCGACAACGCCCCCCATATCATCGCCATGACCGCTCACGCAATGGAGAGCGACCGCCAGTGGTGCCTGGATGCCGGCATGGATGACTATGTTGGCAAGCCGGTGCGGGTTGAGGAACTGGCAGCAAAGCTTGTGGCCGTCGGGGGTCAGGGGGCAGGCGTTGGGAGTCAGGGGGCAGGCGTTGGGAGTCAGGGGGCAGGCGTTGGGAGTCAATCGTCAGCCTTACTACCGCCGCTGGATGCAACCACCTATGCACACTTTCTGGAAACCATGGGAGGCGAGGACACCGAAACGACTCGTGAACTCATAGACCTCTTTCTCTACGAAACCCCGGAACAACTGGACACTTTGCAAGATGCGCTCAAAAACAATAACGCAAATAATCTTTTCCAGGCAGCACACAGCCTGAAATCAAGCTGTGCTATGCTGGGTGCGTTGCCGATGGCGGCGTTGTGTGAGCAGTTGGAGGGGTATGGCAGGGCAGGCGATACGAGTGACGTCGTGCGCAAAACATGTGCAAACCTGGTAGCCGAATTTGCCCGCGTGCAGGCAGCATTGCAAAGTGGCTGATGAAGAAGTGGACGTGGATTTTTTGTGGGTTGCCAACTCCTGAAAGATATGCTATAATTGCTAATCGTTGGGCAACGAGAGAGGAATGGCCCCATCGTCTAGCGGCCCAGGACGCCACCCTCTCAAGGTGGAGATCGCGGGTTCGAATCCCGCTGGGGTCACCATTTTTTTCCTCCCAACATGGGGGCGTAGCGAAGTGGTTATCGCGCCGGCCTGTCAAGCCGGAGATCGCGGGTTCAATTCCCGTCGTCCCCGCCAGAGGGCATGAA
>CAYFVX010000571.1:0-3828 GCA_964346425.1 uncultured Chloroflexaceae bacterium
GTATCTCGCAACCGCTTTGCAAAGCGGTTTCCAAAAAAGTCTACCCATGTGAGGTGCCGGAAGCCCCTCTCCCAGGATGGGAGAGGGGTTTGGGGAGAGGGTGAAAGCGCGGTAGAATACCCGTTAAGTTGACGCCTATGGTCCCCTGCGGGTGCGTGAGGGAACCTTAATCGCCACTCCCCACTGCCCATGAATGTAGTACAATAAGAAGAGGGTAGATAGCAAAAAGCCTCGGCTCGTGGAGTCGAGGCTTTTGTCGGAGAGACGATTTTTTTGAATAGACAGGAATGAACAGCATGCAAAAACCTGTTGTTGCTGAGGTGCGTCCCAGGTTGCTGGCGGTTCTTGCTCATCCGGATGATGAGTCGTTTGGGATGGGGGGAACGCTGGCCTGGTATGCCGAATGCGGGGCAGAGGTGTCGCTGGTGTGTGCTACTCGTGGCGAGGTGGGCGTGGTGGATGAGCATTATCTGGCTGGCTATGCTTCGATTGCGGAGCGGCGAGTGGATGAGTTGCAGTGCGCCGTTGAGCGATTGGGGTTGACGAATGTGTTTGTGCTGGGGTATCGCGACTCTGGTATGCCTGGTACACCGGATAATGAGCATCCGCAGTCGCTGGTTGCTGCTCCGCAGGAGGAGGTGGTGGCGCAGGTTACGCAGTATATCCGAAGGCTGCGCCCACATGTGGTGCTCACGTTCGATCCGATAGGGGGTTATCGTCACCCCGACCATATCGCTATTCAGCAGGCTACGGTGCAGGCATTTCATGCGGCGGCCGACCCGGCTGCGTATGCGGATGATTTGCCGCCTTATCAGCCGCACAAGCTTTACTTTCATGTGTTTCCACGGCGTTTTTTGCGTTTGCTGGTGCGGGTGATGCCGCTGTTTGGCAAGGATCCGACACGGTTCGGGCGTAATGAGGATATTGATCTGGCGTCTATTGCGCTTGAGGATTTTCCCACGCATGCATTTGTTGATTATCATGCGGTATATCAGCGCAAGGTTGAGGCAGGCAGGTGCCACGCCAGTCAAGGCGGCGGCTCCGGACTCTTGCGCGGTCTTTTTGGTTGGATTTTCCGGCTGACGGGCAGTAGCGATAGGGATATGTTTATGCGGGCATATCCGCCGCCGGTGAGCGGGCGTGTTGAGCGGGATTTGTTCGACGGCATAGATGTTTAATGGAACATGGAGAATGGAAAATGGAGCATGGTGGTCGGGTTCTTATGTCTACTATCCACGATCCACTATTCACGATCCACGAGCGCATAAGGAGGTGTTATGGGTATTCTGGCATGGGTTATTTTTGGGGCACTGGCGGGCTGGTTGACCAGTCTGTTTACTGGCACACGCAAGCGACGGGGATGCATCGGCAATATTATTCTGGGGATTGTCGGTGCGTTTGTCGGGGGAATGCTGATGGAGTTTTTGACGGGCAGTGAGATGAATTTCGGGTTTGATTTGCGCAGTTTTGTGGTGGCGATGATCGGGGCTATTCTGGTGTTAGTGCTCTTCGGCGGTATGAAGAAGCGGCGTTAAACGTGCTTGCTCGATAATTCCCCACAACCGCACTGTGCCATCATCGGAGCCAGAGGCGAGCTGGGTTCCTGTTGGTGAAAAGGCAACGCTTGTGATACGGGCGGTGTGTCCGCGGAGTGTGTGCAGGAGTGTTCCACTACGCACATTCCAGAGAGAGACAGCTTTTTCTTCCAACCAGGAGCCACATGCCAGGGTTTTGCCATCCGGTGAGAAGGCAATGCTTGAAATCCAATCGTTTCCTTCCAGCGTATGCAAGAGCGATCCGTTGCTGACAGACCAGATTTTTATGGTCATGTCGTCGGCACCAGAGGCTATTTTCTGGCCGTCGGGCGAGATGGCGACGCTTCGTATCCAGTCGCTGTGTCCGCGTAGCGTGCGGAGGAGCATGCCGTCGTAGGTCTGCCAGACGCGGACGGTGTTGTCCCAGGAAGCAGAGATGATGATGGCTCCATCTGGCGAAAAGGTCACGTCGGTGATGCGGTCTGTGTGACCACTCAAGGTGCGGATGAGGGTGCCGTCCTCGACTTCCCAGAGTTTGATGGTCATATCATAGAGCCAGGAGGCAGAGGCTATCATTGTGCCATCTGGTGAAAAGGCAACGCTAGAGACGCGGTCCTTATGCCCTTCTATGGTTCGCAGCAGGCTGCCGTCGGCAACATTCCACAAGCGCACACTTTTATCAACCGAGCCTGATACCAGCAATTGTCCATCTGGCGACCATGCCAGGCTGGTAATCTTTCCCTTATGGCCTTGCAGTTCGTGCGTTACGATACCGTCGGAGACACGACGCAGGTGGATGATGCCCGGCTGTGAGCCGGTTGCCAGGGTTTTTCCATCGGGGGAATAGGCTACGCTGATGCCTTCTGCTGCATCCCAGACAAGCATACGTTGTATTTCTGCGGTGGCGACTTCCCAGAGGACAACGGCACCTTCTGCGACAACCGCAATGCTCTCGTCGTCTGGGGAGAACGCGATGATCGAACCGCCCGGCCCTTCCAGGGTGCGTTGTTTTTCTCCATTACTCCTCGCCCAGAGGGTAACGCGCTGGTTGGTTGAGGCGGCAGCGATGGTCTGTCCGTCATGCGAGAAAGAGACGGTTGTTTGGACGTCTCCTTCGAGTACGTGGAGGACGTGTCCATCTGCCACACTCCAGAGTGCCATTTTGCCGCCGGACTCGGCGGCTATGGTGCGGTTATCAGGTGCAAAAACAGGATTGGATACACCTTCCATTGTGCGGCGCATCTTGCCTTCCGGAATGCTCCAGAACAGGATGAGCGAGTAGGAGTCCGCTCCGGGGACACTTCGGCGGCTTTCGGCTACAAGGGTTGTACCGTCTGGTGAAAAGGAGACGTTGCCCATCCAGGTGTAGCCAGCCACTTCATCCCAGGCGTCGGGAGTTTCCAGGGTACGCAGCAGTTTGCCATGGGGCATCTGCCAGAGGTTGACGGTCATATCGTCTGAGCCAGAGGCAAGGTAGTTCCCATCGGGCGAGAAGGCAACGCTGTTTACTTCGTTGGTATGGGCTTCCAACGTATGCAGCAGGGTACCATCGCTGATGCGCCAGATGCGCACGGTGTAGTCGGCAAGTGCCGCCGCAAGCGTATCGCCACCGGGTGCAACCATGAGGTCGTGGACGCGTGAACCGGTTTCTATCCAGCGTTCTTCGGCAAGGGTACGGGCGTTGTGCAAATAGATGCCAGATGAGGAGGCGATAGCGAGAAAGGTTCCGTCCGGCGACCAGGAGATGCTGGAGATTTCGCCGCGTCCCCAGCGGGCCAGTGGGACGATATGGTCGGCGTTGGTGGGTGATATGGCGGTGGTGGTGGTGGGGACCGGGGTGCGTAAGGAGGCTAACGGACGTTGTGGTGAATCCGTGGGTGTGGGAGATGGTAAGGCAATGGGGGTAGGAGTGTCAGAGAAAGTCGTGCAGGCGTTGCTGAGCAACACCAGGAGCAAGAGCGAGATGGAGAAGAGCAGGGTGTTGAAAGGTGTGACCTTTTGCATCAATGGGAGTTTGCAGAGCTTTTTCCTGTTTTGCCTGGGCATAGTGTTTTCATTATACCATTGTCTGGTGGTTTTTTGTGGCTACACCGCAAAAAACCACCAGACAGATTGTTCGTTGTGTGTGTGGGAACCAGGTTCCCGCACGCGCCCTAAAACCGTCCCTTTTGTGACTCTGTTGGTAACGTCCGGGCAGGGCCTCTCGCAAAGGCGCAAAGCCGCAAAGGTCCGGACAGGAGAGTGAGAGAAACCGCCAGGACACCAGGAACGCCAAGATTCGGGCAGAGAGAAG
>CAYFVX010000572.1:0-3824 GCA_964346425.1 uncultured Chloroflexaceae bacterium
GGGCAGGCGAGCCGCCTGCGCTCCCAGGGACCGTACAGGTTTACCATCAGAGTCCAATAAACAAAGAGGGGAAACGACAGCATATGCACCCATTGATACAGACTATCTCCCGCTCGCTTCTGTTCCTGCTGCTGGCAGTGAGTTTGCTCCTGGCAGGTTGTGGTGCTCCATCCAGCCCGGCGCAACAATCCACACCCACACCCACCATCAACCCCGAAGAACTCACCAGCCGCATTATGCAAGCCACGCGCGAGACCAGCAGTTTTCATTTCACTATTGACTTCCAGGGCGAACCCGTCTTTGCCGACCCGAACGAAACGTTTGAAATTCTTGACATCGAAGGCGACCTGGAACGACCGGACGCGGCCATGGTCAAAATACGGGTGCGCAACGTCGGTAGCATCATCGCCATCAACCTCATATCGCTGGAAGGGCAACTCTATGTGACCAACCCCGTCACACGTGAATGGCGGTGTCTGGAAGCCGGCATGGTCTTTGACCCCATCGTGCTCTTCGACCCGGAGCGTGGCATAGACTATCTCATCCGCGAACACTTTGTAGAGGTGCAACTGCTCGGTATCGAAGAACTGGGCGAAAACAACCAGCCCCACTATCATCTCGCCGGCACTATCAACGACCCGTCCTTCTACGAAGTCAGCTACGGTATGATCGGGGACGAAGAGGTATTGGTAGATGTCTGGGCCGATACCGAAACGCTGCTGGTGAGCCAGCTCGTGATGGTAGACACCGCCAGCGACGCAGACGATCCAAGCACCTGGGCGATGCGACTGAGCAACTACAACCAGGAACTTGATATTCGCGCCCCGGTTGAATGCGAGTAAAGCATTTTTTCCTCTATGGAGCACTCTAGCCCTCAACAGCCACGTGTCCATCCTATGCTCACCTTGAGCCTGGTCTGCATTGCGGTTTTCGTTGGCTCGATTGACCTGACCGTCGTCACTGCCGTGCTGCCCAAAATCCTCGCCGACCTGCAGGTCTCTATTGATACCGAACTCAGCGAGGCGGCCTGGATTATCACCGGCTATCTGCTCACCTACACCGTCAGCCTCACGTTTATGGGCCGTCTCTCCGACCTGCTCGGCCGGCGGTTGATGTATTTTATCTGCCTGCTCCTCTTCCTCATCGGCTCTGGCATGGTTGCGGCTGCCAGCAGCCTGGCGGGGGTGATTGTGGGTCGGGTGGTGCAGGCATTCGGTGCGGGGGCTGTCGTCCCCATCTCTATGGCTCTGGTCGGCGACCTCTTTCCCCCCGAACGGCGTGCGCCTGCGCTTGGTTTTGTTGCCGCCGTGGAAACGGTTGGCTGGATGATCGGCCATCTCTATGGCGGCATCCTTATGCGTCTGTTCAACGACTGGCGGTTGCTCTTCTGGATCAACATTCCGCTTGGCCTGCTGGCTCTTGGCATGACGTGGTGGGCATTGCGCGACATCAAACCGGCACGGGCAGCAGGAGGGTTTGACTGGTTGGGCGCGTTGCTCATCAGTGGCAGCCTGATAGCCCTCAACGTGGGCCTCTCGGCTGGCTCCGAGATGGGCCAGACCGATTTTTACGGCCAGTCGCAGGGGCTGCCGCCCTATGCGCTACCACTTATCATTGTGTCGCTGCTTATGCTGGCAGCATTTGTCTGGGTGGAGCAGCGGGTGCAATATCCGCTCTTCTCGATAGACCTGCTGCGCCAGCGCAATGCCGGTATTGCCGCTCTGGTGAATGTGCTTGTCGGCTTTGCGCTGGCACTGGCAATCGCCAACGTGCCGCTCTTCATCCACACGCGTCTGGAACTCTTCAACCCCGGCGTGGCGGACATCCTGCCCAGAGGGGCGTGGGATAGCGGCTGGATGCTCTCCGCGCTCACGCTGACGATGGCAGGCATGGCGATACCCGGCGGCTGGCTGACAAACCGCCGCGGCGCACGCCTGCCCATCATCCTGGGACTCTCGCTGGCCCTGGCTGGCTTCATCCTGCTGAGCACCTGGCAGGCAAAAACGAGCTACCCAACGATGGCCGCCGAACTTATTCTGGCCGGCATCGGGCTGGGACTGGTGCTTTCGCCCGTCGCTACCATCATCATCAACAGTGCCAGCGAAGCCTACCACGGTAGCTCGTCCGCGCTGGTTATCACGCTGCGGCTGGTGGGGATGACGATTGGTGCGTCGGTTTTGACATTGTGGGGCGTCACCCGCCAGGATACGCTGCGCCGCGCCGGTGCCAGCGACCCGCTCGCTGCCAGCGACCCCGCGCTCTTCCTGGTGAATGTCGCCGCGCAGGTGATTGATGAGATGTTTCTGTTTGCGGTGGCGGCCTGCGTGGTGGCGTTGCTGGCGGCGTTGTTTTTGCGGCGGGAGTGAAGCGGGCAGAGCGTTGGAGCGTTGGAACGTTGGAGCATTGCAGCGGGGGAGCGATCATACCTCATTCGGGTAATGAGTTCAACGAACCGCAAAGACGCAAAGGGCGCAAAGTCCGGACATCCGGGCAAAGATTCGGGCAGTTTTTTTTCATTCTTCATCCGAACCTGGTATCACTGGTATAATCACCCGTATTTGGTATGTGGAAAACCCCCAAAACCCCAACAAAATTTTTGCGCCTGACGGCGCATTCGGACAGGGGTTGCCAGCGGCAACCCCCAACGAGCAAACTCCCCATTCATACGCTTCGTGCTCCTCCTGCTTTTGCCTGCCCCACGTCTCAGGATTCAGCAGGACAGAAAGCAGAATCCAGAAGAACAGAAAACAGAACATTTGTGCGTAAGCTAAGGGGACAGCACCAGCCGAAAGCCGTCGTGGCCGTAGTCGCCGTCGGGGTCGTAACGGTCCCGCGCCGCACAGCGAACACGTGTTCTACTGCCACCATAATATCCCCCCTTCTGCACCCGCATGTTTTTGTCTTCAAATGGCTCCTTCGCGCCGGGATGTGACCGCCACACATCCGCGGTCCACTCCCACACGTTGCCGGCCATGTCGCGTGCGCCGCACGGTGCTATCCCCTGCGGATAGCACCCGACCGGTACACTCCATCGCCAGCCGCGCGTGTCTTCGTCTTCTGCGGTTGCCGCACAATCCTCCTGCCAGGTATCCCCCCACGGATAGCGACGACCAGCGGGTCCACGCGCGGCCGCTTCCCACTCCGCCTCGGTTGGCAGCCGCACGTGCATCCCAATTTGCTCGTTCAACCAGGCGCAGAACGCATTGCACATGTGCCAGCTTACCGCCACCACCGGCTGGTTCGGGCGGTTCCGCTCGGTATCGTCAGCCAGATAAGTATCCTCGCCGCCCTGCTGCACCCACGCCTGCCATTGTGCATTTGTGATGGAGAAGCGGGCGATCCAGAATGGTTGCTCGAAAGTGACACGGTGCTGCGGCTTTTCGTCTTCATCGGCATCGGGGTCGTCATCGCTACTGCCGATGAGATAGGTACCGGCTTGCACCTTGCAGAAATAGCCGCTGCTGTCGCCAGCCTGCACCCGCGCCAGCTCGCGCTGCCATTCTTCCACGGTCACGGGGACGCGCGGGTCGCCCAGGTCGCCGAGCAAGAAGCCAGCCCGCACGCGCTCGGCGGTGGGGAGCGGCTGGTTTTTGTCTTCCAGCAGGCTGACCAGTCCATCGCGCAATCCCCGTTGCAATCGCTCGACTTCTACCCGTGGCTGCATACGCAGGTAGCTCCAATCGCGGTCCACACCGATTTCCGCGGCAAGTATCAGGTCGCGGTACCAGCGTTGGAGAAGTGGTCTGCTTCCCTGACGTTCCCCCCCCTTCCCCTGTCCCCTTCTTCCCACACAAGGGGGGACGGGGGAAGACAACAGCCCATGC
>CAYFVX010000573.1:0-3823 GCA_964346425.1 uncultured Chloroflexaceae bacterium
GTCGTAGAAAGGAGTACAAGCCAGAAAAAACCTTGATGTCACCAACAAAACGATAGTCGGTTTTTACAAGCTCATTCTTTCTGTTTCTTCAACCAACCAGTACCACTGGTTTGAAAAACAGCTTGCACAAGCAACATGATCAAGGAGAATAATTATGTCGAGAGTCATTCAATGGGCAGGTGCATTCTTGCTCGTTATCGGATCTATTCTTGGCTTCTATGCTATCAACCCCTTCGTCCCGTCCGCCCTGGCCGATATGCCTGCACAAACATCTACGGTTATTGCCGAAGGGACGGATTTTTCTACGGTTATCCTGCGCGACCCGTGGGATATGTCGGAATTCAATGATATTTCCCAATACTTGAACCGTTCGGGACAGGATCATCTTTTGGACAATATCCTGGTCGAAAACGGTATTTTTGCTGCAACCACCCAAAAAACAAATGCGGTGTTTACTCCACTTCTCCCCGGCTATAATCCTGCTACCACATTTCTCGATGGAGATGGTGGGAAATCTCCCATTCCTGCTGCTTCATTTCATTGTCTCTATCTTGCAATGAAAGTCCATTCAGGTCCTATCGTAGACGAGCACCATGATTGGTTTCAAGTTTCATGGTATAAGGATGCGCAACTCAACATCCAGGAAATGGGCATTGCAAGTGAGTTAGTTCATCCAGAATACGCCAATGCAGAACTAGGCACCCAGCCGGTCAACAACTGGAAACTCTACCGCGTGGATCTGCAGTCCCCATTCTCAGTTTCTGGAATGCCCTGGAACGCCCTCGCAGCCTGGCAGGGTTTGATGGTTCTTCCGGTCAATAAGGCACAAGTGCGTTTTGAAGTAGACTGGGTCCGTCTGACAAACTGTACCGCAAATTCCCAGCGCATTACCTGGACACCAGACCCAAACGTGAATGCTCTCTGGCTCTACTCACATGCGACAAACAACGCTATTCGTGTGGCACCCACCACGCAGAATCCTATCACCGCTATAGACGGCAATGCCGGCTTCTATGACCTGGACACCCAGGGGATAGCGCCGGGTACTTACTCGGTAGGCGTCGGCACACTGGAACACCCGCCAGTTTATGACTCCCAATGGGTCACCACGCTGACCATCAATCAAACACCCATTGTCACCTTTGAAAAACCCTCCTATACCAGTGGGGAAGACTATGCAACAACAACCGTCGGCAATGCCTGGGATTTCACCGATGCGTCTGATGTAACCAGGATCGCCCCGGAGGGAATTCCAGCTTCATACAGCAATGCAATGCTTCACCTCATTACCGCATCTGGCCCGTTACCAGCTGGTATAGATTCACAGGTCTTCTTGAATGGGCCACAAACCCACCCGATCAACGGAAGCGATTACCGCTACCTGACCTTTCAAATGTCTACCACCTGGACCGGCAAGATTTCCCCCTATACCAATGGCGTTCCCTGGGCAAATGGCCCAGGAGGTATGATTGCCCGCTGGATATGGTACATACCAGGTGTCTCAGGCGTACCAGGCCATCAATGTGCGCTCGTTGGCGATGATATTCCGTATGACATTGGATGGCAAACTTATACCGTAGACCTGCACAATGATCTGGCCGGGCAGGTGGAAGAAATGGGTCCGCCCAATGAGTGTCCAGCCGACACATCCCATATTAACTGGCAAACATCCACCAACATTGGACAGGTACGCTTCGACCCAAACGAAAATATTACCGAAGCAGTGGACACTACCACCGGTGGCGGCCCATTCTCCCAATCTCTGGCCGAGATCAAGTTGACCAAAGTAGACCAGGCTACACAAGGCACCCCTTACCCCATCCAACTGTCGCTCAACAAGTCTCTTCCAAGCGACTATATCACGCTCTACTACACCACGAACCCGCAGCAATGGAACCAGTACCCGGTAGCCTATGCCTCGGTACCAAGCGGCATGACGTTCTATTGGGACACCAGTGACGTGCCCGTTGGCACCTACTATATCTGTGCGGTTGCGCAGGATGGGTACAATTCCAGTCCCTACTGCAGCAAAGCCCCGGTCAATGTCGTAGCCCCGTCAGCCAATCCAACACCGACACCAACGCCCACCCAGGCACCACAACCAGGGCCACAACCAGGACCACAACCAGGACCACAACCAGGCAACGCGTTGAAACACAATGGCGTCCACAATGACTATAACAACGATGGGTATGCCGACATCCTGTTGCGCCACAATTCAGGTATGACCTACATGTATCTGATGAATGGCAAAACCCTCATCGGGCACGGACTGGTTGCGCAAGATAATGACCCGAACTGGCGTATCATCGCTACTGGCGACTACAACAACGACGGGTACTCGGATATTCTGCTACGCCACAGCGCAGGGTATACCTACATGTATCTGATGCAAAACACCACCATGCTCGATCACGGGCTTATTACGCAGGATGGTGATAGTGGCTGGTCTTCATTCGCAAGTGGAGACTACAATGGTGACGGCTATTCAGATATCCTGATGATGCACAACTCTGGCATAAGCTATGTTTACCTGATGCAAGGCAAAACGATTATTGGACAACAACAGGTCAACTGGCAAGAAAGCGGGTGGAGTATCTTCGGCAGCGGCGACTACAACCAGGATGGCGTTACAGATGCGCTTATGCGCCATACCAATGGCAATGTCGGCTTTCTGCTCAATATTTTGAGCGCCCCGCAACTCGCCGCCTTTCCGCTTGACACGAGCTGGAGTATTGTTGGCGATGGAGACTACAATGGAGATGGCTCTCCCGACATCCTGATTCAGCACACCACCGGCCCAACCTATGCCTACCTTATGCAAGGAATGAGCGTCATCGATCAGGGATATTTCTGGCAGGGAAATGACCCGAACTGGTCCGTAGTTGCCAGTGGCGACTATAATGCAGATGGATATTCCGATGTGTTGTTCCGTCACAACAGCGGCATAAACTTCATGCACCTGATGCAAGGCAAAACAATTATTGATCAAGGGATAGTCTCACAAGATAACGATCCGAACTGGTCCATTGCGGCTGGTGTAGACACTGATGCCACAGGGCTTCCAAAAAACCCCACCGCCACAACAAACGACGAGGAAAGCTATCGTGCTCCGATGACAAGCAGTGCAACCAGTACATTACCCATGCAGACGGAAATCTCCTCGTTGCTCACCGAAGGAAACAGCGATGAAACCATCCAATATCCAACAAACCAGGGCGAACAGCAACCAGACATCACCCCACCACTCCTGATGCTTCCAGGAACTGATGAACAGCCACATGTTTCGCCAACGACGCAACCGTCGTATAATACCCGCAATGAACGTCACTATCGCGTCTACCTGCCAGTAGTAGAGAGACGCTAACGACAGCATTGCATGTATCTCTTGCCAGATTTGGAGCTTTGCTCCATACCAATTTGGTTTGTATTTTTTGCGGGTAGCACCACAGAATACCGTGGAGTATTCTCAATGGGTTTCATCAAGGGGAGCGCGAGGGGACGGCGTCCCCTCGCAACCCCCATTCTGGTGGGGTATATTGTTTTTTCGACGAAGTCGAAAAAACAATATACCCCACGGTAAAATCCAGTTCACGATGTTTCGTGGTGCTACCTTTTTGCGGCTACCGCCGCAAAACATACAAACCAAAGAATTTTCGGGGGACGAAGTTCCCCAACATCACTGTTTCGGCAAGCATTTACGAAATGCTGTACTAACACACTCAGAAGAATTTACCAGTGGGGTATGAGGGAACATTGTTTCCTTACCCCATGCGCATTAAGCTAACGCATATTTCCCTTTGGGGCGCAGCCCCAAACCCCT
>CAYFVX010000574.1:0-3818 GCA_964346425.1 uncultured Chloroflexaceae bacterium
GTCACAGTGCTTGCAGGAAGCACCGTACCATAGTCAGTACTGAACTCCACGGGTTCATTTGCCAGAGTTGCTCCACTTTCGCTGGTGACCGTGATGGTAATGAGTGCGGATACCGCAATGTTCATGGACATGTGTGGAACGTTAGTTGGTGTCGCGATAAAATCAATCCCTTCAGCATCGGGTGGTACACTGATAACCTCATGAAACGGGTCAAACGTGTCACCTTCTAACGTGAGATTGAGGGTGTAATCACCTGCGGTCAACCCACGCAGGGCATAATCACCATTACTGTCAGTCGTGGGCGCGTTTCCACTACTGGTGGAAATGCGCCCCCCCCCAGGTTTGCTCCATCTGAACTGGATACATGGCCGGTAATGGTAAACGTGTCAGAACTATTGGGAGTCGCCAGGAAATTGACCTCTTTAGCATCAGGCGGTTTGGTGATAAAGGCTACATTTCCCAAAAACTGTTTCAAGAACTTTATGACCGTGGACTGAAACTCATCACACCGATTCGGAAGAATATGAAAAATCGGTTGATGAAACTGGAAAAGAAACTGTTGCTGCGCAAGCGGTCGGTCATCGAAACCATCAATGACCAACTGAAGAATATCTCGCAGATCGCGCATACCCGCCATCGCAGTATCGCCAATTTTCTCGTCAATCTGGTCTGTGGATTGATTGCGTATTGTCATCAAGATAAAAAACCATCCATTACGCTTTCTCGTGAGGAACAGGCGTTACTCACAGAAGGCAGTGAAGATATGATAATCCTTGTATAGTTATCCCAAACTCAGGTTGGGTGATAATGGAGTGGAATAGAATACAGCAGTCCTAGCCCACATGTAAAACAAGCATCTGATATAAGGGTCTTGGAAAAGCATACTCAGTACCTCATTTACATCTCAGATCGGACTGCTATATCCACAGATTGCAAATGGATGGAAAGATGCAAACCAGTGCCCACCCCTATTTCTCCCGGCAAGCAAGATTGGGTACTGGCTTGCGAAATGGTTGCTCAATTGCTCCCGCTGCCTAACGATTGATCATTGGAAGATAAATCTGCCCTTCAGTTGTGTTCCGTTCAGTCTCCTCGGTAGCCAGCAGAGAGCCAGCACTCACGTTGTAACATCCACTGGTAGCACTGGTATTGCGATGCGATACCTCCAGATAGAACATATCATCAGGCTCAGCTTCCTGTGTCAGATAGAGATAGCCGGCTTCATTGGTCGGTGGTGCAGTCATTGTTCCCAACACTGTTGTACCATCTGCTGCCAGTAGCCGTATCTCTGGCTCCATACCTGCCAGTAATCCAGTCATGCGCACTGCCAGCGTTCCCTGATCACTGGTTTTTATCTGAAAGATATCAAGATCGCCGGCAAAATCTATTCGTCCAGCCATCTCGTTGTTGTCAGGCGGCAGATCTGTAGCTGTCCGGGGGGTGTCGCCGTGGTCATCTTCCTGAATAGCGGTTACATAAATCTGTGTTTCGGCCACGCGTGTGAAGTTCTCAGCCACCGGGGTTGGTTCGGGTATGATAACAGTTCCATCCTCTTCGGGAACAAACTCCACACCTGCATACGTTTCTTCTGCCGTTCCATCGCTGTTATTGAATCCGACCTGGATAGCATATATACCATTGCGGGTGTATTCCAACGTGGCTGCATAGCTCCCGTCATTGGCAATAGTGTCGGGAGCAATCCCGTCATCGCGCATCGTGAGTGACTGCTCGGCACCAGATGGCGTCTGCACCGTTGCGGAAACGCTTGCCCTGGCTATCAGTGCCTCCTTCCGAAGCGTCGCGACGATGGTAGCTGCTGCTGGATATTCGATTACCTTGCTGGGCAATACATCAGCACTGACCAGAAAAGTTGGGGTACCTTGCCCGTTTACGCGATAGCTCAGGTCCAGCGGTGATTTGCTGGTATGCACCGCAATTTCCCATGTGCCGGTCACAACAGATGTTGCGTTTGCCTGCACCTGACAGAGGGTATGTGTGGTTGTAGTCATACAATTGGTCACCCCTGTTGCCTTTCCATCAGGTGCATAGAGAGTTGGGGTGATTGGAGCGGTGGTATTGATGACCATATTGACCCCCAGGCTATTCAGGGTAGAGTCAATCAGGAAAGGGAATTGGGCGTGCGTTCCCTGAATGGTGCTGTTTGCGCTGGTGATGGTGGTATCTCCATACAGTGAAGTTGTCTGTGTGGCGGTTTCGAGTGCATTGAGTAGGTCTACCAACCCGGTGTTCTGCCTGTCCGTGTTTCGTGGATCAACAAAGGCGACCATACCGTTTGTTTCACGAGCCAATGTTTCCAGCATGGTGGCGGTATCGGCATCAATTCCGTAGCCAATTGCGGTTATGGGGACAGCAGCAGTGTCGTAATTGGAAATCACTGTAAAAGGTGAAGGGTCACGCTCTGCGGGACCACCAGTGATGAGCAAGACGCTGGCATTGGTCTGTACTGCCAGATTATCGCCATATACATCAGTGAGTGTGGTCAAAGCGGTAGCAAGCGCATCACCGGTTGCGGTTGCTTCCCCACCTGCTGTGATAGCTTGTATCTTTGCAATAAGAGTTTTGCGCGTTGCCTCACTATCAATGAGGGTAACAGGCTGAACAACAGTTGGTGTTCCATCATAGGTGATAATACCAATGGCATCCTTACCAATGTCTGCTTGATTGACCAGCCACGTTGCCACCGTGCGGGCATGCTCCAGTTTATGCGCGGCATACATAGTATCGGATACGTCAATCACTATCTGCCGCATGGTTGATGGCTCTCCCTGTGCCAGTTGTGCTGTCTGGGTATTCCAGTTAATCGAGAGATTGCTACGGGCAGAATGACCATCGGTCAGATCAATCCGCGGAGCCTGACCGGCTGCTGGCGCAACCTCTGCCAGTTCAGGATAGTACAGACGTCTGGTCCCTGGGGGGTCTTTGCTCAAAGGTCGAGCAAGTGTTTCCCAACCACTGGCCCCATACATACGATGTTGGGCCGTATTGCGTGTATTGTTCAGTGGGGTTGAAAAATTCAACCAGGCAAAGTTTCCACCTTGTGCATTCCACTGTCTGTTCATAATGGAGTTCTGCACTGGTGTATCTGAGGCACAAGGCCAGGATGGTTTCTCCGGGTTACATGGATCATCCTCTTTTCGATATTCGTCGTAGAGTGAATAAAAGTAATGTCCCCATTCATGCGCGAGAACATAGCCGGCATTCTCCTGGTCTGTTGAGTTCGCAGGATTCAGAAAGTTATGGCGGTTAAATATATCGCACATCTTGACGCGCCAGCCTTCCTGTTCTTGTCCATAGCAAGCGACGTGTGCATTGGGCCAGCAATTGTCAATCCATTTGATATGAGTTCTGCCATATCTTCCGCTGTTTGGATAGAAAGTAACCCGACCCAGTTTGTGTGTGCCATTGGATGATTCAAAGACACCATCCGCAAAGAACTCAATAATCCGCTCATAAAGCCGCTTTTGTGTCTGACCCGGGTTGTTGTAGAGTGAAATAGTGACATCAATTAGCCGCTCCGACTGATAAGTAGCCGTGAAATCTTGTCCTCTTGTGTTTGCCGACAGATTGACCTGACGGGTTTGGGGCGAGAAGGTATAGTCCTGCTTGAAGGGTGTCAGAGTATAATTACCTGCCTCAAGACGGTAGAAAGCGTATCGCCCGTTACTACCGCTCCTGGTGGTGTGGCCGTGGTTATCAGAGATGATAGTACCCGCAACTGGATTACCGCGACTGTCCAGTACTCGACCGGACAGCGTGTAGGTTGGACTTGCGCAAGTCCAACCTACACGCTGTCCGGT
>CAYFVX010000575.1:0-3802 GCA_964346425.1 uncultured Chloroflexaceae bacterium
AGAGCTTGCAGGGACTTTACCAACAGAGTCTAAAAACCGCGGCTACGATTCCCAACGGGGTTTTTGCCTGCGAAAAATCTCTACCCATGTGATGAGAACCACTCATGCCCGTTTGCAAGCAGAACGTGCAGAAGGGTGAATCCCATTGATCCCCCTGACCACTGGCCTATCGAACGGTAGCCCATAGTATGATACAATTCATGAGGCTAAAGCAACCGAAAGATCGGGTATAATCAACTGTTGGAAAAGCCAGAGCCCACGCAAAAAAACCATACAACATAATGGATGTTCTTTATGGAAATACAAAAACCGATATCTGATGCTCGATACCCCTTCTCTGACACTGCACAAACCGGGGCAGATTCGTTCTCTGCACGACCTGGCAATACCTTGTACTTGCAGGCATTGCTCACTTCCTTTGGTCATGCATTTGCTGGTCTGGGCTACCTCTTCCGCACCCAACGAAATGCACGCATCCACGCGCTTATCGCATCCTGTGCGCTGGCACTCGGCATTTTTCTGCCATTGGCCCGTTGGGAATGGCTTGCACTTGTACTCACCTGTGCGCTGGTTATCGCCACCGAGAGCATTAATACCGCTATCGAGGCAACGGTAGACCTTGTCACCAACAACTACCACCCGCTGGCCCGCATAGCCAAAGATGTCTCGGCCGGTGCTGTCATGTTTTGTGCCCTGACCTCGGTCGTTATGGGCTGTCTCATCTTTATTCCGCATCTGTGGCCTCTCGTGATCTCATTATTGGAGACCTGACTATGCTTTCATTTGTTCGTCAGACCCGCCATCTCGGTCGCTACCGCCAGATTGTCCAGGTGTTCTGGCGTCACGGCTTCGGCTACCTCCTGGAACAGATTGGCGTCACACGAATAGTATCCCTTCCTCGACGGGCTATCATGCGGGTTCCTGCCTCCCAACCGGTGGGTGTTGCGGAACATCTCTGTCAGGCACTTATCGAGCTTGGGCCTGCCTTTATCAAAATCGGGCAGTTGCT
The DNA here is from genome assembly GCA_964346425.1 of uncultured Chloroflexaceae bacterium. Lineage (GTDB taxonomy): Bacteria > Chloroflexota > Chloroflexia > Chloroflexales > Chloroflexaceae > JAAUSY01. The sequence goes on from CAYFVX010000575.1 coordinate 1,010, forward strand.
CAGCTCACGGCCCGACCTGGTTCCACCCAATTTCATTACCGAACTCGAAAAACTACAGGATACAGTACCAGCCTTCCCTTCTGAGCAGGCTATCAAAGTTATCGAGAGTGAACTGGGCAAACCAGTCAGCGAATTATTCAAAGAATTTGACACGACCCCGCTGGCGGCGGCCTCGCTGGGACAGGTGCATGCGGCCGTGTTGCACACCGGCGAACAGGTCGCCATCAAAGTCCAGCGACCAGATATTCAATCGTTGATCGAAACCGACCTGGAAATTTTTAGCGATCTGGCAGGGCTGGCGCAAGAGCGAACCTCGCTGGGCGAAAATTATGACCTGGTAGAAATCGCATGGGAATTTAGCTCCACCGTGCGCCGCGAGCTTGACTACACACGCGAGGGCAGAAATGCCGACCGCTTCCGCCGCCTGTTTGATGGCAACCCCATGGTGCATATCCCAAAGGTCTACTGGGAATACACCTCCACCCGCGTGCTGACCACCGAGCGTCTATTTGGCATCAAAATCAACAATGTGCAGAAACTCAGAGAAGCCGGCCTGGATCCGGTCAAACTGGCGGACAATAGTACGCAGCTTATCTTCGTCGAATTCTTCAAAGGATTTTTCCACTCCGACCCGCACGCCGGCAACTTCTTCGGCCTGCCCGGCAATGTCGTGGGCGCAGTAGACTTTGGGCAGGTTGGTAGTATGGACCGCGAGATGACCCGGCAGGTGATGCTCATGGTCTCGGCGATTATCAACCGCGACCCGGAAGAAGCTCTGCGTGCTATCGAAAACATGGGAATGGTCAAACGCTACAATATGACACCGGCCATGCGCCGCGATATGCAGATTTTCATTGACAGTATGTCCGGGCAACCACTCTCCGCCATATCCGCGCATGTGACGGGTGGCGAGCTCTTTTCCATCGTGCGGCGGCACAAACTCACTATGCCCGGCCCGGTTGCCCTGCTGATGAAATCTATGATTATGATGGAAGGCATCGGGCTGCAACTCAACCCGGACCTCAATGTGTTTGAAATCGCCAAACCCTATGCCAAACAAGCCCTGGCAGAAGAATTTTCTGCTCAGACCATCTCCAAACGGCTCTTCACGGAAGCGCAGATTATGGGCGACGCCGCCCTCGAACTGCCCCAGCAGGTGGGCAATATCTTGCAACGGGTAAACGAAGGCGAGTTGCGCATCCAGACCTCCGAGCAAGAAATCCGCACCCTCTCCCGTGCATTGATTAGTTCGGCAAACTATCTGGCACTGGCACTCGTGCTTTCGGCCATTATCCTGGGCTTGAGCTTGATAGCGGTAGCCGTGAGCATCGGGGGTTGGAGTGGGCCAGTGCCGAATATACTCATTGTGATGGGCGTAATGGGAGCAGTGGTTGCCGCACTTTTCCTGGTGCTGGCTTTGCTGCGTGGGCGCGATATCTAGCCTTTGCAAGCGGTAATGAAGGGAACATACCTGCTCATTCTGCAACTTGACCAATCACTCGACCAACTGCCCGTTGGTCGGCTGGGCACCTTCACCTTCGCGCCGGGCTATTACCTCTATGTTGGCAGTGCATTTGGGGCTGGCGGCTTGACCGCCCGTCTCAACCATCACCAGCAACCAGAGAAAGCCCGACCACATTGGCATATAGACTATCTCCGTCCCCATACCCACCTGCGAGAAGCATGGAGCATTGCTTCGCCGCAGCGGCTGGAGGGATGCTGGTGTCAATCGCTCATTCAATACTTTGCCGTGCCGGTGCGTGGGTTTGGTGCAAGCGACTCGCCCTGTGTTGCCCACCTGCTCTATTCATCCATCTTTCCCACAGCAGAAAAACTTTCATGCACACTTTTTAAAAGTATTACTTTTGCTGATACCAATGAGCAAAAACTCTCAATCACCATCCATTCTTATCCGTCTATCTCTTGACAATCCTTACATACCTGCGTATAGTTCCTAAAGCAGAACCATCGGAAAAAGGATAGTATTCAGATATCAAAGCGTATGAGTGAAAACCTTATCATTGTCGAGTCCCCGGCCAAAGCCAGGACGATTCAAAAATACCTGGGCAAAGGATACCGAGTGGTAGCCAGCATGGGGCACGTGCGTGACTTGCCCAAGACAGGTCTTGCCATAGATGTGGAGAACAATTTTGCTCCCGAATACGAAGTCACCAAACAAAAGGTAGTCAACGAGCTAAAGCAGGCTATCAAGCAAGCGGACGCTGTCTATCTGGCAACTGACCCGGACCGCGAGGGGGAAGCGATTGCATGGCACATCACGCAGGCAGCCAGCATACCCAAAAAGCAACAATCAAAAGTCCATCGGGTGGTCTTCCAGGAGATCACCAAAAACGCCGTGAAAGCAGCAATAGACCAGCCACGCACTATCAATAACAACCTGGTCGAGGCACAACAGGCACGGCGTATCCTGGACCGCCTGGTGGGGTATAAGCTCAGCCCCCTTTTGTGGGACAAGGTGCGGCGTGGCCTCTCAGCCGGACGCGTGCAGTCGGTGGCGGTGCGCGTGATTGTGGAACGGGAACGCGAAATTGAAGCATTCAAGAGCGTGGAGTATTGGACCATTGAAGCGGATTTGCAGAAGCAACCGTCCAATGGCGAAAACGATAAAAAGAATGGCAAGTTTCGCGCGGTGCTCTTTGAGCAGGATGGCAAAAAGCTGGATAAGTTTGCCATTGGTAACCAGGAACATGCAGACACGATTGTCAAAGACCTGGAGAACGCTGCCTACCGCGTGCAGAAAGTCACCCGTAAAGACAAACGCCGCAATCCAGC
>CAYFVX010000576.1:0-3799 GCA_964346425.1 uncultured Chloroflexaceae bacterium
CATGTTGCCGTTGTTGGAGAGACGTTGCACGCAACGTCTCTCCAACAACGGCAACCGCGTCTTTGCGCCTTTGCGTGAGGCTTTGTGGGGTTGAGAGGGCTTTGCCAGCAGAAAAAAACCGTTACGTTCGCGCGTATGGGTGGCTCTACCACCACACCCACATGCACCCACTGATATACTTGCCTGCTTAAATCGTTGTTGACACGGTTACAGGCTTTTGCGGGATGATAACGAGCAAATCATCACGTATCAAGCAGCCAGTTTGCCGAGCGTGATAACTGGACTATCTTCTGCCACCGCGACCGTGCTCAGGAGTTGTCGGCTGTTCTCCAGCAAGTCGTTCCAGCCAGCTTCGTTGATCTGCTCCATATGTTCCATCCGAAAACGATGTTTGTCCAGTGCCCAATACTTGATGGATGGCAAGAGATAGCGCAAGAGAGCCATCCACTCTGCCTGGTTGATAGCAAGCGGATTGCCCTGCAAGAGGGCTATCTTGCCGGCATTGCCCAGGGCCGCGATACTGTGGGCTGTCAGTAACATGGAGCGATATTTGGGATGAGAGGCCAGCAGAAATTTTGTTTCGCCATGCTCGGTGTAGTGTCTGAGCATAAGATAGGCCCGCAGGATAATTTCAATCGTGGCGGGGGTGATCCCAGAAACCAGAAAGTGCCGAAAGTCGTAGCCATTGAGATACATCCATCTGGCAAGCTGTCCAATCGAGCGACCTTTTTCGCCAAAACTGCCCGCGTTGATACCCTGCACCAGCGTCATAAACGGAGCTGGTAAGCCCATCGGCGTCGCCACATCTGAAATCAGGTGTCCGATGTGGCGCAGGAGGGCCTCTACTAATTTAACGTCTCCCAGGTTTGACCAGACTTGTCCTTGTACAAAAGCAGCACCACCGGAAAGCTTATCATAGGAAAAACCAGTGATACTGCCTCGCATGATGTCCAGTACGCCACAGACGAAACCCAGCACCGGGTCGTGTCCAAAAGATTGCAGCCGATGAGACTTTGGGTACATACCAGCAATGCGTTGCACGGTATCGTCTTGGGTGAACGACATGGCGTCATACGGCACTTTACATTGTTGCTCCAGATTTCGCGCCCATTGTGCAAACCAGTCATTGGCATTATTGCTGTTATACTGCTTGAGCCAGGGCGTAATCAGTCCAGCCTGCTGCCCAGCATATTCACCCGTTTTGAGCGTTTTGGGTATGCCGACCAGCAGAAAATCCGTCAATGCTGCCAGTACACCGCTGGCAACAACGAACATGTAGTCCCATCTGTCCCACCTGTACTGCGCGTCGTAGGATTCGGCCTTCAATTGCTTGAGGTTCTCATCGGTGAGCAATGCTTCATAGGGTTGCAACGGGTCAAGACCGTTATGCAGCGCATAGGTCTGGCACTGACGAACAAAGCTGTTCCAGTCGCTAAAACCAATTTGCACCAGGTCTTCGGCAACCACTGCACGCCGCGCTTCATACAGGTGCGGAATTTCGTCGGGGTCGAAGTCTGCCAGATCATCCGCTTCCAGCAAGTCGGCGGATGCCTCGATCTCGTCCATGAGTTTTTGCAATTCGCGGATATCTGCCGACTGGCTGGCAACCGTTGTTTCCAGAGACGAGAGCGACTGCTCTATCTGACGAAGGATATGATTTTGTGCCTGGAGAATAGAGCGCAAATCGGCAATCATTGCATCGGAAAGCATACAAACACCTACCCTGCTGCTTCTTGAAGCGTTCGTTTGCGGCTCTGGAGCAATCCCTGGAGTTTTTTCAGTCGCTCATTGAGGGTGTGGATTGCCTCACGATTGGCATCGGTATCGCTCATAAGGTCATTGATTTTTGCCAGCAGCGTGTTTATGGTTGCTTGCAGATTTTGAATGACCATCTGCGCTTTACGCTCTTTCTCCTTGCGCAATTTTTCTTTCTTGCGCTTGCCGCCAGTATCGAGCAACTTGTTGATGCCCATATAAGCACCAGCACCAATGACTACCGCTATTCCAATGCCCGTAACCATTGAACTGAGACCGAGTAATCCGCCAATCCCCAATGCAGCCAGTCCAGAGGTAATGCCGGCAGCACTGAGGCCAACAACCGAACCGGAGAAATAGACCGCAGCAATCGGAATACCCACCGAGGTCAGACCAGCCACTGCACCCTTCATAGTATCAGCAGCATAGTTGTCATCCAATCCACGTTCACGGATTCGCCTTGTTTTCTTGATAAGTTCGTTTATTGCATCCATCTGCTCGTTGTTGATGCGCAATTTCTTCTGCGCAAGCGCAATAGATTCTTCCTCCTCGGTGGTCAGAATATCGTCTGCCCAGGCGACATCTACCAGGTTGATCATAATGCCAAAGCGTAGCAAGTCATCCGCATGCGCCAGTCGTTCAAGCGAATGCGACAGTTGTGGTGGTTCGATGATATATCCATACACTTCCTTCTGGGATGCCTGCGACATGCCTTCCAGGATCATCGATTCAAAGATTAGATGCAACTCTTCTCTATCAATTGAGCCATCCGCTGCGGCGATACTAAAGAGCGCAGCATAAAACGCTTTGCGGTCTCCTTCGGGTATGCTGGTAAAATCAATGGTGGTTGTACTCACGGTCGTTCTCCTTCATGCATATTTACAAGTTTTACATATTGTTTCCCATGCCCCAAAGGGCATCAATGATTGCGGCAATTGTCCGCTGCCTGTCCACGGTCTCCGGTCCATCGCCTATCGTCCCCCCCACGCCCATACCGACTCTGATGGTAAAGTCCATCCAACTCCTGGGAGCGCAGGCGGCTCGCCTGCCCCAGGCAGGGGTTTGGCACCGCCAAACCCCTACCTGATAACCAATCCCCCCTTTCCCATCAGAGTCCATACCGTCCCGCTGCCTGCACCAGCTCCGCCGCCACCTCCTCACGCAGGAAGTGGGGAGACAACACCTCGGCGCGGCTGCCAAACGAGAGGATCCAGCGTTTGAGCCGCCCCAGCCCGCTGGTGTGTAGCGTGAGGATGACACTGCCGTCGGGAAAGTCCTCTATTCGCTGTCCATCGTATTTGCCGTCCTGCTCGCGCACAAAACGCGCCTGATACGCGTCGAACCAGATACGTACCTCCACGGTAGTGTCACCGTGCTCGCCCTGAAAGGTAGAGCGCATCCACGCCTTCGCGTCAAAGTCCGCCTGTCGTTCAAAGGGTTGCGCGAGGGGTTCCAGCCTGCGTATGCGGCCCACATTGTAGGTGTGCATGCGCTGGCTGGCGGTCTCATACGCGATAACATACCAGTTTTCATTGAATGAGTGAATATGGTGCGGGTGGATGGTGCGCTCTATCTCTTCATCGTGCTCAATCCAGTAGTAGCGTATCCACACCTGCTGCTGCTGCCGGATTGCCCGATAGAGCTTGAACAGCGTGTCTTCCTGGATCTGCACCGTCGGGGGGATGGTGTAGGTATACCAGTGGCGCAGCGAGTTCAGGTCGGTCAGGCTGGAACCGTCAATCTGCTTTGCCAGACCTTCGGCAGCCGCACGCAGCGGGGCTTCCAGCGGTGTGCCACGGTAGCGGCGGGCGATTTCTACGTGCAAAAAGAATGCCAGCAAATCGCCATGCTCGATAAACGTCAGCGGCAGATCCCACGGCTGCGCATAGTACCAACCGCGCTGTCGGTAATCGAACTGGATGTCGGCCCCCAGCCGGATGAGGAAGTCACGGTCAATAAAAATCAGGCGGCGGCTGACGCCAAACTCTTCCGCCAACTTATCCGGGTGGGGATAATGTCCCTGACGAATGTACTCATGTATCTT